>JBQCFH010000001.1:0-11603 GCA_051959385.1 Rhizobiaceae bacterium
CCGGCAGGCGGATGAGGGGCCCGCGCATCGGTCAAGGTTCAGAACCATTCCCCGCAATGCGGGGTTGAGCGGCCGGTTCGCGCAGCGAATTCATCGTGCCGGTGGCACGATGAAAGGCCCGCCAACGCCGGGACGCTGCGAAGCAGCGGGGGCCCGGCCATGCGGATTTCAACACTTAGCCAAGCCGGTCGAAGGCCGAAAGCGCCGGCTAAGTGTCAGAAATCGCAAGAGAGGGGGCTATGTATGCGCCGGCTATCACCCCTCACCAAGTTCGCCCAGCCGCTCGGCTTCGCCGCGCGGGAGTTCCCTATCCTCTCCCACAAGGGGAGAGGAAGAGGCCGCGCGCGGCTGCTCACCCCCTCAAGGAGGCGGGGCCGGCTCTACGCCACCTTCTTCTTCGGCTGGATGAGGCCTCGCTCGAGCAGCAGTTCCGCGATTTGCACGGCGTTGAGCGCCGCGCCCTTGCGGAGATTGTCGGAGACGACCCAGAGGTTCAGCCCGTTCTCGACCGTCGGGTCCTCGCGGATGCGGCTGATATAGGTGGCGTCCTCGCCGGCCGATTCCAGCGGCGAGATGTAGCCGCCGTCCTTGCGCTTGTCGACCACCAGGCAGCCGGGCGCCTCGCGCAGGATCTCCCGCGCCTCGTCCGCCGTGATCGGCCTCTCGAACTCCAGGTTCACCGCCTCGGAATGGCCGATGAAGACCGGCACGCGCACACAGGTGGCGGTCAGCTTGATCTTGGGATCGAGGATCTTCTTGGTTTCTGCCACCATCTTCCACTCTTCCTTGGTGGAACCGTCCTCCATGAAGACGTCGATATGGGGAATGACGTTGAAGGCGATGCGCTTGGTGAACTTCTTCGCCGTCACCGGATCGGCGACGAAGACGGCGCGGGTCTGCTCGAAGAGCTCGTCCATGCCCTCCTTGCCGGCGCCGGAGACCGACTGGTAGGTCGCCACCACGACGCGCCTGATCCTGGCTGCGTCGTGCAGCGGCTTCAGCGCCACGACGAGCTGCGCCGTCGAGCAGTTCGGGTTGGCGATGATGTTCTTGCGGGTGAAGCCGGCGACCGCGTCCGGATTGACCTCCGGCACCACGAGCGGCACGTCGGCGTCGTAGCGCCAGGCCGAGGAGTTATCGATGACGATGCAGCCTTGGCGGCCGATCCTGGGCGACCATTCCTTCGACACCGCGCCGCCCGCCGACATGACGCAGATATCCGTGTCGGAGAAGTCGTAATTGTCGAGCGCCCGGACCTTCAGCGTCCGGTCGCCATAGGAGACTTCCGTGCCCTGCGAGCGGCGCGAGGCGAGCGCCACGACCTCGTCGGCCGGAAAGCCGCGCTCCTCCAGGATGGCGAGCATTTCCCGGCCGACATTGCCGGTGGCCCCTACTACCGCAACCTTGAAACCCATGATGATGTTCTCCTGTCCCTCTCCGCTCGTTTCGCCGCCCGCCGGCCTCAGCGGGCGCCTCGTTCATCCCCTCGGGCCGGACCCGGGGAGAGAGGGCGAGCAGGCCAGGGGAGTCAGACCGTTTTGGCGGTCGTTTTCGACGTCGGTTTGGCCGTGCAGAGGACGGAGGACACGCGTGCGCCATCGGACCCGGCGGCGAGGCCGGAAGCCGTTTGCACCGAAAGGGCCGGAATATGGCCGCGCATGGAAAACTCCGTTTCGCGCGTGCTTTTACGCGCATCGCAAAAATAGTCAATTCGGCTTCCGCCGAATGGCCGGAAGGAACGTTCCGCTGTCCTCGCGATTGTCCTCAAGGAAAGGAGAAGAGCCATGTCACAAAGACCCATCGATATCGGCCGCTCCCGAAATTTCGGCCGCCGGCCCTACCAGAGCGGGCGCGAATTCTCCGCGCGCCAGACGCGCCAGGGCAGGATCGTCCTCGATACGCCGCTGCGCCGCGCCGTCTTCATTGCGGGGCTCGTCCTCGCCGTCCTCGTTGCGTTGGTCCTCGTCTATATGGCGTAAGGGGGATTTCGGTCGGCAGAATTGTTGAATTCCTGCATCACCCGGCGCCGAATGTCGGAATATCGGCGGCAGGGACGGCATGTTACAGAAAACGTGAAAAGCCGCCTTGTTGACATAGAGGGACCCCGGAACACACTCCGCCCCAAGATAGTGATTGGCCGACGATTCGGCGCCGCGCGGAATGCCCGGAGGGGCGAAAGCGCGGAGAGAGAGCATCCGGGGGTAAACGCGATATGCGCGGAGACATCCTTCATTTCGACGGCGCCCAGGGCTTGGGCGTGATCAACGGCGACGACGGCAGCCGCTATGCCTTTACGCGCACCGACCTTTACGAGCGGGCGACGCTCGCCAAGGCGATGCGGGTCGAGTTCCGGGCGGAAGGCGGCCGCGCCCGCGACATCGTCCGGGCCCGCGGCGATGCGCGCATGCCCGACAGCGGGAAAGCCTCCGGCCCGCGCAGGCCAGGGCTGTGGCGGCATTTCCTCGCCGCACTGACGCGCAACTACGCCAATTTTCGCGGCCGCGCGCATCGCGCGGAATATTGGAGCTACGCGCTCTTCTGGCTCCTGGCCTTGGCTGTCGTCATGGCCGTCGGCTTCGTCTTCGACGGCGGCCTGACCAATTTCCGCGCCGCGATCGAGGCGCCGGCGATCACGCTGACGCTGGCGGCAGCCTTCGTCCTGGGAACGTTCCTGCCGGGGCTCGGCCTGGCCATCCGGCGCCAGCACGACATAGGCCTGTCGGGCTGGTACTCGCTGTTGGTGCTCATTCCGTCGCTCGGCAGCGTCGTGCTGCTCGCCTTCTCGCTCATCCCGAGCCAGAAACGCGACAACAAATGGGGTCCGGTGCCCGAGAACGTGGCTTCCTGACGATACGGTCGCTGCCGCGTCAGAGGAGCTGGAGATAGCCAGCAGCCACCGTGGATCCTCGGGACAAGCCCGAGGACGACGTAGAAAGGGCAGCGCGACCCGAAGATTACTTCGAAAGAGCCAGGAATTTCGCCGTGATGGCGTCGCCCATCTCGGCTGTGCCGACCTTCTTCATGCCGTCGGAATGGATGTCCGCCGTCCTGAGGCCGTCGTCGAGCACGGCGGCGATCGCCGCCTCGAGCCGGTCGGCCTCGGCGGTCATGCCGAAGGAATAGCGCAGGCACATGGCGAAGGAGGCGATCATGGCGATCGGGTTGGCCACGCCCTTGCCGGCGATATCGGGCGCCGAGCCGTGCACCGGCTCGTAAAGCGCCTTGCGGCTGCCCGTCTTCGGATCGGGAGCGCCCAGCGAAGCCGAGGGCAGCATGCCGATCGAGCCGGTCAGCATGGCGGCGATGTCGGAAAGCATGTCGCCGAAGAGGTTGTCGGTGACGATGACGTCGAACTGCTTCGGCCAGCGCACGAGCTGCATGCCGCCGGCGTCCGCCAGCATGTGGTCGAGCCTGACGTCGGAATAGCACGCCTTGTGCGTGGCCGTGACCACCTCGTTCCATAGCACGCCCGACTTCATGACGTTGCGCTTTTCCATGGAGGTGACGTGGTTCTTCCGCGTCCTGGCCAGCTCGAAGGCGACGCCCGAGATGCGCTCGATCTCGAACGTGTCGTAGATCTGCGTGTCGATGCCGCGCTTCTGGCCGTTGCCGAGATCGATGATCTCCTTCGGCTCGCCGAAATAGACGCCGCCGGTCAATTCGCGCACGATCAGGATGTCGAGGGCCTCGACCACCTCGCGCTTCAGCGAGGAGGAATCCGCCAGCGCCGGATAGCAGATGGCCGGGCGGAGATTGGCGAAGAGCTGCATGTCCTTGCGCAGCCTCAGAAGCCCCGCTTCGGGCCGCACCTCGTAGGGAACGCCGTCCCATTTCGGCCCGCCGACCGCACCGAACAGCACCGCGTCCGCGGCCATCGCCTTGGCCATGTCGGCGTCCGAGATCGCCTTGCCGTGGGCGTCGTATGCGCATCCGCCGACAAGCCCTTCGTCCGTTTCGAAGCCGCTGCCGAGCTTGTCGTTCATCGCCGCGATCAGCTTCCTGACCTCGGCCATGGCCTCGGGGCCGATGCCGTCGCCGGGGAGAAGGAAGAGCTTGCGCGATGCCATGGGAAATTTCCTGAAACGGTTAGCTGGATCGCGGCCTTGCTAAACGCTGGTCGTCGCGTGCGCAAGCCTGAAGCGAGGGGCTTTGCTTGAGCCAGCGGGCGAGAATGTGTATATATTGGGAAGATCATACACATGGGATTTTGGCCATGCGCACCAACATCGACATTGATGACCGACTCCTCAAGGAAGCCATGAAGGCTACCGGCCAGAAGACGAAAAAGGCGACGGTGGAGGAAGCGCTGCGCGAGATCGTCAAGATCGCCGGTCAGCGTCAGGCTCTCAAGGAGTTACAGGGGATTGGCTGGGATGGCGACCTCGACGAAATGCGCCAGAACTTCTTTCGCGACTTCAGCGACTTGCCGCACGGGGACCACGATTGATCGTCGTAGACAGCTCGGTCTGGATCGCCAAGTTCCGCAACATCACAAGCGACGCAGTCGCGAAGCTGAATAGCATTCGGGACTTCAGTGAGATTGCCGTAGGCGATGTCGTACTGCTCGAGGTGCTCCAGGGTACGCGGGATGAGCGCCATGCCGCGAAGCTGGAGGCTGCTTTGCGAGTGTTCACCCCAGTAAGAATGATCGACTTCGATCTGGCGCGTCAGGCCGCTATAAATTTCCGCCGGCTTCGAGCAATGGGCGTGACTTTAAGGGCAACCACGGATCTGATCATTGGCACCTATTGCATCGAACATGGCGATTTTCTGCTTCACCACGATCGCGACTTCAACTGGATGGAAGAGCACTTGGGGTTGAAGGTGCTTTAGCATTCAAGCGGCAATTTTTTTGTTTTATCCGCCCCTTCTGAGCGCCGTCGCCTCGATTTCGACCTTCATTTCGGGGCGGATCAGTCCGCACACCGTCATCGTCGCGGCGGGCCGTATCTCGGCAAAGACCTTGCCGACGACGGAAAACACCGGATCGGCGAAGGCCGGATCCGTGACGTGATAGTGCACACGCACCACGTCCTCCATCGTGAAGCCGGCTTCGGCAAGCGCCTTTTCGATCGTCGCGAGGCAGTTCCGCGCCTGCTCCTCGACATCGTCGGGCATGGTCATCGTCGCATAGTCGTAGCCGGTCGTGCCGGAGACGAAGCACCAGTCGCCCTGGACCACGGCGCGGGAATAGCCGCCCGCCTTTTCGAAGGGCGAGCCGGTAGAGATCAGGCGGCGTGCGGTCAAGCCCGGCTCCGGTTCAGACGAGCGTTCAGGCCCAGGGCCGGCTTTCGGCGTAGCTTTTCTCGAAGGAATCGATGGCGGCCGATTTCTGCAGCGTCAGCCCGATGTCGTCGAGGCCGTTCAGCAGGCAGTGCCGGCGGAATTCGTCGAGGTCGAATTCGACCACGCCGCCGTCGGGGCCGCGGATCTCCATCGCCTCGAGATCGACCGTGAGCGTCGCATTGGCGCCTCGCGAGGCGTCGTCCAGCAACTTCTCCAGATCTTCGGGACTGACGACCACCGGCAGGATGCCGTTCTTGAAGCAGTTGTTGTAGAAGATGTCGGCGAAGCTGGTCGAGATCACGCAGCGAATGCCGAAATCGAGCAGCGCCCAGGGTGCGTGCTCGCGGCTCGAGCCGCAGCCGAAATTGTCGCCGGCGACCAGAATCTGCGCCTTGCGATAGGCCGGCTTGTTGAGCACGAAATCCGGATTCTCGGCCCCGTCGTCCAGATAGCGCATCTCGGCAAAAAGGCCCTTGCCGAGGCCGGTGCGCTTGATCGTCTTCAGGTAATCCTTGGGGATGATCATGTCGGTGTCGACATTGACGATCGGCAATGGGGCGGCGACCCCGGTGATTTTCGTGAACTTTTCCATGGTCGAAATCCTGTAGGCGAAGATGTGCCTTACAGGAAACGAAGGCCGGGGAAAAGGCTTTCGGGCGTCAAATCGCCGTCGCGGCGCGATGCAAAGGCGAGGGGTGCGGCCGAACGTCCACATTGACCCGATCGGGGCGCTTTGCAGGGCTCCCGCGATTGAACCTCGTGAAGCCGTCCCTATGTCGATGCGGCCAATGAGGAGAAGAGACGATGAAATGTCCGATTGACGACGCCGATCTGGTGATCGCCGAACGCCAGGGCATCGAGATCGACTATTGCCCGAAATGTCGCGGCGTGTGGCTCGATCGCGGCGAGCTCGACAAGATCATCGAGCGTTCCGACCCGCCCCGCGCCTATGACCGCGAGGGCGGCGACCGGTACCGGGACGAGCGGCGTCCCTACAAGAAGCGGAAATCCATCCTGGGCGAGATCTTTGACTTCTGAGGCTAGTCGCGACGGGCAAGCTGACGGGCAGGCGCGACTTCGCAGCGGCCCGTCCGGCAAGACCGTTATGGTCGGGGGGGGAGCGAAGCCGAGCCTCCCCGCCCATACGCCCGGTGGAGGGTTGGGCGGGCCAATTTCGGTCGGCAGAGGCGTGCCGGCCAGCGCGGCGCATTGCCCTAGGCGGGGCACTTGTTCTTCACGAAAAGAATCATCATATTTCGCCACAGGCATGCTGGAGTCCCGCCAGCGGCGCCTGGGCATGACCCGACACCGGACGGGACAGAAGCAAACAGAGGAAAACATGGCTGATCTTCGCAACTATCAGTCGCGCATGGCTGGCGCCCAGAGCCGCGGCGAGGCCTATATCGACCAGGGCCTGCGCGCCTACATGCTGCGGGTCTATAACCTCATGGCGCTCGGCCTCGCCATCACGGGCCTTGCCGCCTGGGGCGCGTTCAGCTTTGCCGTCACGCCCGACGGCCAGCTCACGCAGTTTGGCTACCTGATGTTCCAGAGCGCGCTGCGCTGGGTCGTCATCCTCGCCCCGCTGGCTCTCGTCTTCTTCCTGAGTTTCAGGATCAACTCGATGAGCGTATCGGCGGCGCAGACGACCTTCTGGGTCTATGCGGCCCTTGTGGGCCTGTCGCTCTCGGTGCTGTTCCTGGTCTATACCCAGACCAGCATCGTAAGGACGTTCTTCATCACCGCGGCGGCCTTCGGCGCCTTGTCGCTCTACGGCTACACGACGAAGCGCGACCTCTCGGCGATGGGCTCGTTCCTGATCATGGGCGTGTTCGGCATCATCATCGCCTCGCTGGTCAATCTCTTCCTGGCGTCGTCGGCGCTGCAATTCGCCATCTCGGTGATTGGCGTGCTGGTGTTCGCGGGCCTCACCGCCTACGACACGCAGCAGATCAAGGAGATGTACTACGAAGGCGATGCCGAGGTCGTGGCCGGCCGCAAGGCCATCATGGGCGCGCTGAGGCTCTATCTCGACTTCATCAACCTCTTCATGTTTCTGATGCAGTTCCTCGGCGACCGCCGCTGAAACGGCAGAGGGACAAGGATCGGGGCGGCTTCGGGCCGCCCTTTTCTTTTGCCCGCGGGACTGCCTATAAGGGCGGAAATCCGGGGGTATAGCCACGATGATGAGCATCCGCGCAGCGCGGGAAACCGATCTCGACCGCATAACCGAAATCTATGCCGATGCCGTCCGGCACGGGACGGCGAGCTACGAATTGCAGCCGCCGGATCGGGCGGAGATGGGCTCGCGCTTCGCCGCGCTCGTCGGCAACGGATTTCCCTATATCGTCGCCGAGGAAAATAGCGTGCTCGGCTATGCCTATGCCGGGCCGTTCCGGCCGCGTCCCGCCTACCGCTTCGTCGTCGAGGACTCGATCTATGTGGCGCCCGAGGCCAAGGGGAAGGGCGTCGGGCGGATGCTTCTCGATGCGCTGGTCGAGGAGGTGCGGCGCCTCGGTTTCAGGCAGATCATCGCGGTCATCGGCGACGGCACGCCGGAGAGCGCCTCGGTCCGGCTGCATGAGAAGCTCGGCTTCCGCCACTCAGGCAGGCTGGAAGGATCCGGCTACAAGCACGGCCGTTGGCTCGATACGGCCTTCATGCAACTTGCGCTCAATGGCGGCGCCGGGGTGCCGCCCGATGCGGAATCGTTTCCGGAACGGCGATACCGCCAGGGCCTGTAAGCGCAGCGCGCCGGTGTGCGATCGATCAGGCTTCGGCCAGACGGAGCGCCCTGTCGAAGACGCCGAGCACGCGACCGAGTTCGTGTCCACGTTTCAAGATCACCCCGCCTGCGGCGATAACCGCGAAGGCGCCCTGCCGGCGCGCCAGTTTCGGCATTTTGGCGATCTGGAAGAGCGGCACCTCGCTCGTCCGGCGGAACACCGAGAAGATGGCGCGGTCGGAAAGATGATCGATAGCGTAGTCGCGCCATTCGCCGGCAGCGACCATGCGGCCATACACGCGAAGGATCAGGTCGAGTTCTCTCCGATCGAACGTCACCGGCATTTCGAGATGTCGGCGCCTGGCCTCCTGAAACGGGATCAGTATTGCGGAATCGTCCCCATCCTCCGTGGCTTCCCCGCGATCGACCATGTAGATGCCTTCCGTTCCAAAGTTGCGACCACGTTCGCGCGTTCATTGGGGAAAATCAACCCTGCCCGAGGCCCTCTGCCGTGCGGTCACAAAACGGGACAGGGTGTCGGAATTGGTGATACGTCGCCACAATCCCGCCGCATATACTCCTAGCTCGCGCCCCAATATCCCACCACCATCCGATCGTTGCCTGAGACGGTTCGGTCCGGCACTGGCTCCGTAAACCCCAAGCCCCCCGCCCACGGGGCCTCGGCCGGATCGAACCAGCTCGGCTCTCCTGAAAGGGCCACAGGCGACAATCGAATATGCCGGTGTCAGCATGCTGACGCCGGCTTTTCGTTTGCGGGACCGAAATCCACGCGGGGCCGATCGGCGCCGGTCAGTCAGCTTCCGCTGCCGTCCAGCGTCGCCGCGCCGAGGATCGGCCCTGCCGCGCTTCCTTTCTGGCCTGACTGAAGCAGGACGGCGAGGCCGCCATCCAGCGAAACCGCCGATTTCGGAATTTCGTAGCGAGCCGGCTTGCCATGCCACAGGCCGGCAATGTGGATCCCGGTTACCGCATGCCAGTAGGTGATGGTGCGTCCGCGGTTCTCGCCGCGGCTTATCACGACGTCGCGTTGCGGCGCGAAGGACACCAGGATCACGCGAGCCTCCCCGGCTTCGTCGGGCGCGGCGCCTGCGTCGACCACATAGGAGTTGCCGTCGTCACGGATCGAGATGTCGACGGAGAGCCCCTTGCCGGACCCGGCTAGCGCCTCGACGGTATTCTGCACGGCTTCCAGGCTGGCGCCATTGTTGTCGGAGCGCCCGTTGATGACCGCCTGCGGCGTATAGACCTGCGCCGAGCCGAAAGCCTTCGCGTAGGCATATTGACGCTCGGTGTTGGCGCGGCTGCCGAGCGTATCCTTCCAGCCGAGATAGTCCCAGTAGTCGACATGATAGGCGAGCGCCACGACATCGCCCTGCTGGACGAGGCGGCCGAGAGCGGCGTCGGCCTTGGGGCAGGAGTTGCATCCTTGGCTGGTAAAAAGCTCGACCACGCCGAGCGGCCTGGCAGCAGCCGGTCCGGCAATGCCCAAACAGCCGGCGGCCAGTATTGCCGCCGAGAGCAGTCGGTTGCCTCGTGTCGTGCTCATTCCTGAAATTTCCTGCCTTTGCTTTACGTGGGAGGATAGGCAGCGGCAAGCCTCAAGGCAAAGTCACGTTGAGGTGAGAGTTTTCTTCCCACAGCGCACAGTACGGAAGTCGAAGATGGACCGCCGGTCCACCCCACCCGCCTCGCTGCGCGAGGCGCCCTCCCCTGGGAGGGGAGGGAAAGGCGGGGAAGGATTTGTTACGCCGCCATGTCGCGCAGCACGTATTGCAGGATGCCACCGTTCTTGAAGTAGGCGAGCTCGTCGAGCGTATCGATGCGGCAGAGGATCGGCACCTCCTTCACCTTGCCGTCGGCATAGGCGATCCTGGCGACCATCTTCTGGCGCGGGCGGATGTTCTCAAGCCCGTCGATCTTGACCGTCTCCTCGCCGGTCAGGCCGAGCGAATGCCAGCTCGTGCCCTCGTCGAGCACGAAGGGGATGACGCCCATGCCGACGAGGTTGGAGCGGTGGATGCGCTCGAAGGACTGGGCGATGACGGCGCGGACGCCGAGGAGATTCGTCCCCTTGGCCGCCCAGTCGCGCGAGGAGCCGTTGCCGTATTCGACGCCGGCGAAGATGACCAGCGGGACCTTCTCCTGCCGGTAGCGCATGGCGGCGTCGTAGATCGACATCTCCTCCTTGGAGGGATAGTGGATCGTGTAGCCGCCCTCCCTGCCGTTCTCGCCCAGCATGTGGTTGCGGATGCGGATGTTGGCGAAGGTGCCGCGCATCATCACCTCGTGATTGCCGCGCCGCGTGCCGTATTGATTGAAATCGGCAATGCCGACGCCGTGCTCCGTCAGATATTCGCCGGCCGGCGAAGCCGCCTTGATCGATCCCGCCGGCGAGATGTGGTCGGTCGTGATCTTGTCGCCGAAGAGGCCGAGGATGCGCGCGCCCTTGATGTCGCCGATCCTGTCCGGCTTCTTGTGCATGCCCTCGAAATAGGGAGGGTTCTGAACATAGGTCGACTGGTCGTCCCAGGCATAGGTCTGGCCGCTCGGCGCCTGCACCTGACGCCAGTTTTCGTCGCCCTTGAAGACATCGGCATATTTGCGGGCGAAGAGCTCGCGCGTGACGTTCTTCTGGATGAAGTCCTGGATCTCGGCGCTGGTCGGCCAGATATCCTTGAGGAAGACGGGCTTGCCGTCCTTGCCCTCGCCGATGGGCTCCCTGGTCAGATCCTTCGTAACCGTGCCGGCGAGCGCATAGGCGACGACCAGCGGCGGCGAGGCTAGATAGTTCGCCTGCACGTCGGGCGAGACGCGGCCCTCGAAATTGCGGTTGCCGGAGAGCACCGCGGCGCCGATCAGGCCCTTGTCGTTGATGGTCTTGGAGATCGGGCCGGGGAGGGGACCTGAATTGCCGATGCAGGTCGTGCAGCCGAAGCCGACGAGGTTGAAGCCGATCTGGTCGAGTTCCTTCTGCAGGCCGGACTTGTCCAGATATTCGGCCACGACCTGGCTGCCGGGCGCAAGCGAGGTCTTCACCCAGGGCTTCTGCTTCAGGCCGAGCCGGTTGGCGTTGCGGGCGAGAAGGCCGGCGCCGATCAGCACGCTCGGATTCGAGGTATTGGTGCAAGAGGTGATGGCCGCGATCACCACGTCGCCATGGCCGAGATCGTAGCCTTCGCCTTCGACGGCGTAGCGTTTCGAGATCTCGGCGGCCTTCCTGTATTCCGTGTCCATCGCTTTCTCGAAGGCCTGCGGCACGTCGCCCAGCGAGACGCGTCCTTCCGGCCGCTTCGGCCCGGCCATCGACGGCACCACGTCGCCGAGGTCGAGTTCCAGCGTGTCGGTGAAGACGGGATCGGCGATGCCGTCATGGCGCCACAGGCCCTGCGCTTCGCAATAGGCCTTGACGAGCGCGATGCGCTCCTCGGTCCGGCTGGTCATGGTGAGGTATTTGACGGTCTCGTCGTCGACCGGGAAGAAGCCGCAGGTCGCGCCATATTCCGGCGACATGTTGCCGATCGTGGCGCGGTCGGCGAGCGTCATGGCGGACAGGCCGGGGCCGAAGAATTCG
>JBQCFH010000002.1:0-33457 GCA_051959385.1 Rhizobiaceae bacterium
ACCTTGTCGCTCCAGCGGTCGCGCGCCGTCAGCATCAGCACCGGCATCTTGCGGCCGTCGCGGCGCCAGCGCTCCACGACGCTGATGCCGTCCATCTGCGGCAGGCCGATATCGAGGACGATGGCGTCGTACGGCTCGGTATCGCCGAGGAAATGCCCCTCCTCGCCGTCAAAGGCCCTGTCGACGACATAGCCGGCGTCGGAAAGGGCTTCGGTCAGCTGGCGGTTGAGTTCCTTGTCGTCCTCGACGACCAATATGCGCATGGCTACCCCGCGGGAACGACGATTTCGGCGCGGCGCGGGCGTTGCCCGTCCCTGGCGGGAATGAGGACGACGACCACGCAGACGGTCTTGCCGTGCCTTGTCTCGGGCCGGGCCTTGGCAAGCTGGCCACCATTCTGTGCGGCGACGCGCTGGCCGACCGAGTAGCAATCTGCAGCGGCGGCTGGCGCTGCCGCCGCTCCCATCGAAAGCAGGATCGCGCCGGCGCGAATAAGCGGAAGAGAATGTCTCATTCCGCCCTTCTAGCGCATGGCGGCTGAATACGAAATGAATGCCTGCCGAGGAAATTCCGGCGGGCAAGCATTCCGCGACCAGCCTGGCGCTATTTCAGCTGATGCGTGGCGACAAGCCGGCCAACGACCGCGACAATACCGGCGATGCCGCTGATCGCCTGGATCAGCGTGTCCGTCAGGGAAGAGCCGTCGATCCCGGCAGTCGAAAAGCCGAACAGGCCGGCGAGCGACATCGCGATCGTCACCATCGACGCCCAGATCGTGCGGGAGAGATACCAGGGCTTGGTTGCGTCCATTTCAGTTTCCTTTCCAGTTGAGATGAGGGAGTTCAGCCGAGCGGGAATGTCGCGGATGCCGGCAGGCCCGGCCCGACCGCAGCGCTGACCTGGCGGACGGTGACGCGGAGCGCGTCGGGCGGGACGGGAAAATCCTCGGCGAAGGCGTCGGCAGGGTATGTCCATGAGGGCGACGACACCGTCACGGAACGAACCGTGCTGCCCCCGTCCGCTGCGATATCGACCTGGTAGGCTTCGGTCTCCTCGCCGAGCGGAATTTCGGCGGCGAGCCAGCTGTCCGCATCGATGCGCCCGCGGCGGATCCAGGAAAGCTCGAGGTCGCCGCCCGGCTGACTGAGCGCCTTCAAATGAACGGGCGACAAGGGCGTCAGCGCGCGCAGCCCGCCCGTTTCCGTGTACCGGCCGAAGGAAGGACCGGAGAAATCCTCGCCGCTCGGGCCGACCCGCCAATTGAGCGACAGCCCGATCTCGGTGGAAAGCAGCCCGGCCGGGCTCACCGCCTCGTCGAGCAGCACGAAGGACGCGCCCGCCGCCGCGCCGGCGGCCATCGCGTCGTCCGTTCCGAGCTGGCCGCGCAGCAGTCCAGAAAGCCGCCACACTGAAGGCGCGGTTTCCTCCGCCGTCAGGAACTGGACAAGCTCCCAGGCGCCGTTCTGCGAATGGATGGCGGCGGCGTTGGCGCCGTTCAGGAGCTGAAGCTCCGACACGCTCTGCAATTCGCCGTCCGACAGCCGGACGCTGATTTCCGCCGATGAAACGATGCGGCCGGCGAAACCGGGCGCGAGCGGCTCCAGGAGTTCGCCGATCACGGCAGGCGCGCTGACCGACGCGCGGAGCGCGAAGCCGGTGTCCTCGGGCGAGACATAGAGCGCCTGCGTCTTCCACGGGTTGGCCCAGACCGCGACGCGGAGCTGGTCTTCCGGCGCGCCGTCCGAAATCATGGGCAGGTCAATGAACTCGACCTGCGGTTCCCCGATGACGGCTCCGGCCGCTACCGCGGCGAACGGCAGGGTCGGCCGCCCGGGCGTCGGCGCAACGCGCCACAGGCGCCGCGCGGAAAGCCTGCGCAGGACGCCCTCGTCGATCTCGGTTACGAGAAATTCGTCGGCGCTCCCGGAGACACGGACAATGGAGCCGGCTTGCGGGCCGGCGGCGGCCGCCGGAACGGCAAGGCCGATCGTTTCCCTGCCCTGCCAGGCGCGGCGCAGCCAGTCGGCGACGAGTGCCTCCGCGGCGCTGGCATCCATGATGGCGGGAAGCGCAAGCGACCGCTCCCGATCATCGAGCGCATCGTCCCGGAGGACACGCGCCGACGCCGACTGGTAGTCGCGCAAACCATCCTGGAAGAAGAGTGCGGCGCTCGCCGGTAGATCATCTTCGGCGGCGCGCGTCCTTTCGATCGCGGCGGCGTTTCCGTCCAAAGCCGTATCGGCGATCTCCAGCGGAGCGACAGCGGACGCCGTCGGCGAGCGGAAGACCAGGACGCCGTCATCCTCGTGGACGGCGAGGCCGTAAAGATCCACCAGGGGCTGCAGCGCCGAACGCGCCGAGGATGGATCGGACACGACATAGCCGGTCAGGAAGCCGTCGGCCTTGGCGACATCGGGCTGCGGCAGGCCATGGTCGGCGAGGATGGCGGCGATCAGCCCCGACAGCGAGACGCCCGACAGCCGACCGTTCAGCCAATGGCCGAGCGACCAGTTGTCGCCGTCGCTCCACACGTCGCGCAGCAGGGGAAAGGCCGGATAGGGCCGCGCGTCCCAGGCCCAGGCATAAAGCCGCGAGAAATCGACCATGCGGCCGCCATAGACGGAAGAGGTCGGGTTGGCGGCATCCTCGAAATCCGGATCGTCGGGATTCCAGTAACGGCCATGCGCCTCGAGGAACCGCTGCTGGGCCAGATCAGACCGCCCGCCGCTGGAGAAGTGGGGCGACGCGCTTTCGGAGGATTTCGGATCGGGGAAGACGTTGGGCTGGTTCGGCCCCTTGTCCACCGCCGGGCAGCCGATCTCGGTGAACCATATCGGCTTGCCGCCCGGTATCCACGCTGTCGCGGTCGCAGCCTCGACGCCGCCGATGCGGTTGAAATGCGCGTTGGACCACCAGCCGACGAGATCCTTGAAGCGGAAGGTCCACGGTTTGCCGTAGGCGCCGTCCAGGATCGGGCTGCGCTGCCGGGCCTTCCGGTCGTCGTCGCCGGCGTAGTACCAATCGAAGCCTTCGCCGCCGGCTATTGCCGCGCGCAACCCATCGGGATCGTACGGCCCCTCGAAGCCGTCCGGATTGCCGCCGGCATAGTCGGCGTCGCGCCAGTCGGAGAGCGGCATGTAATTGTCGATGCCGACCGCATCGATCGCCTCGTGCGCCCACAGATCGTCGAGATGGAAGAAGACGTCGCCGGAACCGTCGCCCGGGTGATAGCCGAAATACTCGCTCCAGTCGGCGCCGTAAGTGATCTTCGCCGTCGGGCCCAGCACCGATCGCACGTCTGCGGCGAGCGAACAAAGCCGCTCGACGAATGGGAAGGCGTTCGCTTGGTCGCGTAGTGTCGTAAGCCCGCGAAGCTCGGAGCCGATGAGAAAGGCGTCGATCCCGCCCGCCGCCGCGGCAAGGCTGGCATAGTGGAGGACGAACCGGCGATAGCCCCAATCGTCGACGGCACCCGTGAAGCGGATGGTATCGCTGCTTGCCTCGAAATCGCCGACCGCCGCCGCTCCGCAAAAGGCCTCTATCTCCGCCGTGACGGCCGACGTTTTGTCGGTCGTGCCGGGCTGGCCCGGAGCGACCATCGAGGTGATGCGGCCGCGCCACAGATAGGCGGCTTGAGCCTCGCCGCCATAAGGATCGGGCAGCGCGTTGCCGGCCGGCACGTCCATCATCACGAACGGATAGAGCGTGACCTTCAGCCCCCTGGCCTTGATGTCGGCGATGGCGTCCAGCACGGATCGGTCGGAGGGCGTGCCGCCAAAGGCTGGCGCGCCGTCATGCGTCGAAACGATGACGGCGTGCTCGCGGGAAACACCCGAAACCATCCAGTCCTGCGACAGCCCGGACGGGTTCGCCTGCGTCACCGCCGGGCGCACCTTGCACTCGACGGCGCGCAGATCGTCGCCGAACCAGGCGACGACCAGCGCCACATTCTCGAGGTTGGGGCAGAGCGCCTGCAGTTCGTCGAGAGAGGCGGCGAAATCGGAAGCAGCGGTCAACACGTGCCGGTTGACCGGCTGCGTCTCGCCTTTCCGGATTCTAAGTGTCACCGCGTCCGGCTCGAGCCCATATTCGGTCGAGCCCGGGATCAGGGTCACGGCGCGGATCTGCCGGTTGAGATCGTCGCAGGGCCGCATCACCTCGAACTGGAACTGCGGGATCCGGTTGCCGTAATCGTCGAGCGGGAAGCGCTCGAAGACGGCATAGGCCACGCCGCGATAGGCCGGCGCGTTGGCGGCGCCCTGCTTCGCCTCGATCAGCGGATCGACGAGCTGGTCTTCGCCGCCTTCATAGATGCGGATATCGAATTTCGTGCGGTCGAGTTCCCTGCCGTCCGCCCAGATGCGGCGGACGCCGGCGATCTCGCCTTCGCAGAGCACGAAGGCCGCATTGGCGAAATAGGAATAGATCGTGACCTTGGGTCCGCCCTTCGCGCCCTGCCGCTTGGTGGTCCGCTTCTCCTCGAAGCGCGTCGCCCAGATCAGCGTGCCGCCGGCGCGCGCCGTGCCGTAGATGCGCGCGATCGACGCGCCTTCCTCGGCCGTGAACGGACGCGCGGTCGCGAGCCGCGGCCCCTCGACATGCCGGGTGCTCTCGATCAGCGCGCGATCGACGAGATAGCCGGCCGTCGCGCCGACGGCGGAGCCGATCGCCGCGCCGACAGCGCCGAACGCGCCGCCGAGAAACGCCCCGGCGGCCTGCAACACCAGTGTGGCCATGCTCTAATGTCCGGCGGGGAGTTCAGGGAAGGCGAAGACGCCGGCGATGCGGCGGCGCCAGTGCGGAACGAGCGTCGAGACCAGGACGGAATGGCCCTGATAGGCGTGGATGAAGCAGTCGTCGGCGGCCAGGATACCGGCGTGCTTCGCTGGCACGTTCGGCCGCCAGCGGAAAAGCAGGAGGTCGCCTGCCGCGATCTCGTCCCTCGTTTTCTGTATGCAGTGGCGCCGGGCGGCGGCCAGCAAGCGATCCTCGCCGCTCGCCTCGGCCCAATCGGCGGCATAGGGGCCGGGCGCTTCCGGTTCGTCGCCATAGACGGCGCGCCAGACACCGCGGACGAGGCCGAGACAGTCGCATCCTACGCCCTTGCGCGAGCCCTGATGACGGTAGGGCGTGCCGATCCAGGTCAGCGCCTCGGCAATGATACGCGAAGCGACCGACAAGTGGAGAGCTTCAACTGTCATGGGACCAGGGGGCCTCCGTCGAAATTGCCGCCGTCGGTGATGTAGCCATAGGCAGCGTCATTGCCGGGCAGGTGCGGGAATCCGCGGAAATTCAGCTGATTGGCGAATTTCGCCTTGCAGGTTTCGAAGCTCTTGTCGCAGCCGGCGACGACGGTGAACGCGTCGCCCGGCGCCGGTGCGCCAGCTCCGTCGCGCCAGAGCACCAGGGCCACCTCGCCATCGCGCGTCAGGTGATCGATGATGCGCACCTTGCGGCCTGCTCCGGCCCCGTCCGTCCAGGTGAGGAGGCCGTTGGCGAACCAGCCGGCGGCAAAGGCATCGAGGCCGGTGACGAGGATCGTGTCTGCCGTCTCCGCCGACGCGACGGATCCCACGCCTGAATAGCCGGCGAGGCCGAGATCGAAGCGGCAGCGCGCATCGCCCAGCTCGGCATCGCAATGGCGGCGCACGGTGCGGCCGTTCGGCCGATCGAGCGCCTGAGCCATGCTTTCCAGCTCGGCCGTGAAACGTCCGTCGCTTCGCGTGATCTTGCCGATCACCGCCTTGCGTATGCGGGCGAACTGGCTCGGATCGACCCAGTTGACGACGTAGGTCTCAACCGTCGCGCCGTCGAAGAGGCCGGCCTCGATATCGGCTTCCGCGAGATCGGCCGAGGAAAGCGCGCCCTCCACGTCGACCGTATCGACCGCGAGCCCGAGCGAGGAACGCGCTTCGCTCGCCGCGAAGCCCGAGCCCGGCTCGCAATCGACGCCGTCGACGACAAGCGGCCGGTCGTGGTCGGTGAAGCCGCGCACGACGCCGTCCTTGCGCGTTAGCTTCCAGCATTGGCAGATCGTCGTCACTTCGCCGGCGAGGTGCGCGGCGAGCGCTTCCGGGTAGATCGTCAAAGGATCACCTCCACCAGCGGAATGCTGGGTATCTGCCCGGCCTTGAAGGAGTGCAGGCCGATCTCGATGCGCTCTGTGTCGAAGCGCACCGGCACGTCGAACTCATAGCCGGCGGTCACCGCCTGCCCTGCAGCCGGAATCGCGCCCGCGGCGAAGGTCACGGCCGCCGTCGCTTCATCGAAGGAGAAATCAGCAGGGCTCGTCTTCTCTATGCCGGCCACCGCGACGCGCAGCGTGCCAGCGGCCGGCTTCATGATCGGCCGTGCATAGATCTCGTCGCCGTCGCCGTAGTTCTTTACGAGCGGAAAGCTCGCCCGCGCCCCGTCTCCCACACCCAGCGCCTGGTCGAGCGGGCCCGGCTCGGCATCCGGCCGGCAGGACTTCATGTCGAACGGATCGCGGAAGCGGAAGGCATAGAGCGAGCCGCGCCGCGCCTCGAAGAAGGCAAGCACGTCGTAGAGATCGGCGAGCGAGCGGATGCCCGTGCCCGCGTCATAGGACCGCCGCGACAGCGCCGTGCGCGCGTTGCGCTTCTCCCGGCCGGAAGAGAGCTGGACGATCTCGTTCTTGCGTTCGGGGCCGCCGGTCGCGCCGAAGGAGACGGCGAGCGGAAAAAGCACGTCGTGGAAGCCTGCCGTATCGCTCATCGGTCGACCTCAAAGCCGGCGGGCGCCGCGCGAGACGGCGCGCGCCAGCATTCCGGTGATCTGCCCTTCCGACTTGCGGAAGGAGGCGGCGTCCTGGGCGGTGACGTTGAAAACCACATTGACGGGCGCTGCGGCGCCGGCCGCGGCGACGCCGAGCCTGCCACCCGCCGCGGGGCGGAGCGGTAGGATCGCCTCCGCGCCCGCCTCGCCGGCGAGGCCCAATCCGCTGCCCAACGGAAAGTAGGTGGGCGTCGAAACCACGCCTCCCGATGCGAAGGGCGTCACCCGGCCAGGCACGCCTCCGTCGGCGAAGTGGAGCGCGCCGCCGAGCCCGCCGAGCAGGTTGGAGAAGAACGAGGAAGCGAGCGATTGCAGCGGCTTCAGCCCCTGGCTGAGCGCCATGCCGGCAAGGCTCAGCCCGATCTGCCGCAGCACGTCCTGCAGCGAGCGCCCGCTGATCGCCGCGCCTTTCAGCGCGCTCGTCAGTTCGGCGCCGAAGCTCCTCGATAGGCCCTGCAGATCCTTCAGCGCATTGGCGAACGGCGCCGTGTCGGCGTCGATCCTCACCGTCACATCTTCAGTCGTGGCCATCGTCCCTCCTTCCTTCGTCAGGGAATTCGCGCATCAGCCGGGAGAGCTCGGCGCGCGTCGGCGGAAGCGCGGACGCGCGGCGGGAATGGCCGGCGGCGGCGGCAAACTCCCTCGGCGTCATCGCCCAGAAATCATTCGGAGAAAGCCGCAGCAGGCCGAGGCCGACATGCATCACGTCGTCCCAGGGAAACGGCTCGGCACTGGCCGCCGCGGCTTTCAGGGGTTTGGCGAAGCGCCCTCCCCGGCGCCGCCGAATGTCACGGCCAGGAGCTCGGAGGCGATCCGCGCATATCCCGCCGCGCCCTCCTCGTTCCGCATCGCGGCGACCTCCTCGTCCGAAACGGTTTCACCCGCGCCGCGCAGGCCGGCCGCGATGATGCGGACCAGGTCTTTCGCGGAGAGGCGGCCCGTGGAGAAGCGCTCCACGAGCGCGCCGAGATCCTCCGCCTCGAAGGCTGATTCCAGCTCGGCCAGCGCGCCGAGCGTCAGGCATAGCCTGTGCTCGCGGCCGTCGAGCATGGCGGCGATCTCGCCGCGCCTGCGGTTCGCGCTCATGGCGCCGCCGTGAAGCCGATCTCGCCGGCCGATTCGAGCGCTATCTCGAACGTCACCTCGCCGTCATGCGCGCCGGTATATTCGAGCGAGGTGATCTGGAAGGGACCGGCAACCGTGCCGAGGGCGGGCACCGTGAACTGCCAGGCGGCTATGTCGCCGGCGAAGAACTTCGCGCGTATGGCCTCGTCCGATGCGGCATCCTTGAAGATGCCGGAGCCGCTGATCGCGGCGCTCTGTACGCCGCTGCCGGCGAGCAGTTCGCGCCAGCGGCCGGCGGAATCGGCATCCGTCACGTCGACCGTGGCGCTGTTGAAGGCGAGCCGCTTGGAGCGCAGCCCGGCCACCGTGACAAAATTTCCCGACCCGTCCCCGTCGAGCTTGAGGAGCAGGTCCTTGCCCTTCTGAGCGACCATTCAAGGCCTCCTTATATGATAGGTGAAAATCAAGCGGCAGATCGGCAGTCGGCAGATCGGCAGTCGGAAAGTCGAACGCGCCGGCGAAAGCCGACCGGCCCAATTCCTACTGCCGACTGCCTATTGCCGATCTGCCGATCTACCGATTGCCGCCTAAGCGATCGCCTCGGTCACCGCCCGGAAGCGCAAGAGCCCGTGATAGACGGACTGGTCCTCGTCGAAGCGCACTTCCGAATATTCGAGCCTCAAATTGACGAGCGCGTGGCCGTCGAGCGGCAGCGCCTGGTCGTGCAGCGCGGCGCGCGCCTCATCCATGATCTCGATCGCTTCCTTCTTGCCCTTGGCCTTCGACCACACATGCAGCGTGAAGAGCTGCTCGGTGCCGCTCTCCGTACCCGTGCTCCAGTCATAGATGCTGGTGCGGCCGAAGGTGATGTAGGGAAAGGCAATGTTGGCCGGGGCGTGATCGAAGATGCGCTCGCCGCCCAGCGTCGCGATCAGGCCGGCGCTTCCGGAAAGCGCGGCGAAGATCGCCCGTTGCAGCTCAGCGGCCGGCGCGGTCATGGCTCTCCCCCCTGTCGAGCGCAGGTCCGACTTCCAGCCCGTCCGCCTGATCGAAGTCGGCACGCGATCGTGAGCGGAGAAGATATCCCGCTTCCGCACGATCCGCCAGATCGTGGGCGAGCGCCCTAAGCGTGCGGGCGAGGTCGTCGAAGGTCAGTTCAGCGCTCATCTTCATCGTCCGGTTTCCCGTGTTTCGCAGATGAAATAGCGGCCCGTCTCGTCGGGGTCGTAGACCGTCAGGATGTCGAACACGCGCGCGCCTTTGGCGAAGCGCATGCCGCTGCGGATGTCCTGTTCCTGGCGCAGCGTCACAAGGTGCGTTACCGTCTCGAGCGTCTGGTCGGCGGCGAACACGCTCCTGGCCGAGACAGGCTCCAGGCCGGCGAAAACCGTCGCAACCGCCGACCAGGTCTCGACCTCGCCGCCCATGCCGTCGGAAGCGTCGCTGACCTCTTCCAGCACGAGCTCGGTGCGGAACCGGCCGGGATCGATCCGAAGCGCGGACCTCACAGCCGCCCCCTGCGGAAGCTCGAGATCAGCCGCTCGAATTCCGGCGGGAACGAGACCGGCTGGTCGGCTGCGTCGAAGCCGGCGCGGAACTCGTACCAGTGCGCGACGAGCAGCAGCATCGCCCGCTTCAGCCTTTCCGGCACGCTGTCGCCATCGGCGCCGAAACCGGCCGAGAAGTCGATCTCGATGCCGTTCATGATGCGCGCCGGCTCCGGCCGGGTGGCGAAATAGAGCCGCGCCGGACGGGCGGAGAGGTCCGCCTCGTAGGTCGAGGGATCGACCAGCGAGGCTTCGCCTTCCGCGCCGTAAACCGTCACCGACAGGATCTCGATCACGGGATGGCGCAGGAGCGCGACGCGGCCGAAGCGCGGCCAGCGATCCATGGCGAGCCGCCAGTTCTGCGAGATCAGCGCCAGGCCGGCGCGCGCCTCGACCTCCTCGCGCGCGGCGCGGATCAGGCCGGCGACCAGATCGTCCTCGCTGTCGTGGCCGACGCGCAATTGCGCCTTGGCGTCGGCCACGGTGACGGGCTCGACCGCCGGCGCGGTGGTGCGGAAAAGAGTCATGAAACGCCTGTAAGGTTTGGGAGAAACAGAATGCTCGGCGGGACAGCACCCCCCTCTGTCCTGCCGGACATCTCCCCCTCAAGGGGGGAGATTAGCCGGCCGCTTTGCCTGCGCTCCTTCTGCAGCCGCGGAGATCGGCCGATGACGTGGTGCCAGCCGATCTCCCCCCTTGAGGGGGAGATGTCCGGCAGGACAGAGGGGGGTGCTGTCCCGCCGATCCTCTGAAGTGACCAACCGCGCTGCGGCCCGCGCCTACGCGGTCCCGAACTTCAACAGCTTGATCGCGTCGAAGTCCTGCACGCCGCCGCCGACGCGCTTGGTGGTATAGAACAGCACGTAAGGCTTGGCGGAATACGGGTCGCGCAGCACCTTCACGCCGGTGCGGTCGACCACCAGGTAGCCGCGGGCGAAATCGCCGAAGGCGATCGGCGTGGCGTCGGCGGCGATATCCGGCATGTCCTCCGCCTCGACCAGCGGGAAGCCCATCAGCATGGCGAGGCTGCCGGGCGCGGCCGGCGGCTGCCAGAGATAGTTGCCGTCGGCGTCCTTCAGCTTCCGGATTGCCGCCTGCGTCTTGCGGTTCATGACCCAGTTCGCGTTCTGGCGGTAGCCCGCCTTCAGCGCATAGACCGTGTCGATCAGCACGTCGGACGGATCGGTAGCCGGCAAGGCGCCGGATACGCCGGTCAGCACATAGCCGAGCTTGCCCCAGGCCCAGGCCGCCTCGGCGGCTTGCGTGTAGGCGAGGAAGCCCTTCGGCTTGTTGGTCCCGTCGCCGCTGACGAAGGCCGCGCCCTCCTGCTCGGCAAAGGCGGTCTCGACCTCGCTCGCGATCCACTGATCGACATCGACCACGGCATCTTCCAGAAGCGAGGCGGTCGCCGCCGGCATGGCGTAGAGCTCGACCGTCGGGAACTGCAGTTCGTCGAGCGTGCTCGACGCGGTCTCGGGACGCGCCGCCGTCTCCGCCACCCAGCCGACCGCCGGACCGGAGATCGAGAAGGGCTTCTTCAGCACCGCGCCGGAGACCTGGCGCACCGAGGCGATGGAGCGGATCGGCGAGATCTGCGCCAGCCGGCGGCCAATCGCCGCTTCCGTCTCGTCGGGCACCAGATAGCCGCCGTCCTGGCCGGAGCCGTAGGACATCGCCTTGCTGTCGAGCGCGCGGATCAGGCGGTCGTCGCCGCTCCTGATATAGGCCTCGAAGGCCTGCTTGTGCTCGCTGGGCATCGCCTGGAAGCCGCCGTCGCGGCCGAGCGCGGGACGCGCCCTCTTCAGGTTGAGCTGGTCGAGCGCCCGCTTGTGCTCGTCAAGCGCGCGGGAGATGCGATCCACCTTCTCGGTGGTGATCACGTCGGCGCCCATGCGCTTTTCGATCTGCTTCAGGCGTTCGTCGTTATCCTGCTTGAAGCTCTCGAAGAGCCGCATGAAATCGTCGAAGGCCACGAGCGCGTCGTCGCTCACCGCCTTGGTCTCGGGCGAGACCGGGTTCAATCCTGCCGTCATCTGGCCTGCCGTCATCTGGTCATGTCCTTTCATTGGAAGAGGCTCGCGGCCCGGCGGATTTTCCGCGCAAGGGCCGACGGATCGTTCGGCGCGGCGTCCCGCTCGCGCATCAGGCTGGCGAAGCCGCGGGTAATCACGGCCCGGGCGTCGCCTCGCGTCAGCCCAGCATCCCGCGTGAGCCAGCGTTCGAATTCGCGGATGGTGGGCAGCGCCTGCCGCGCCCCGAAGCCCTTGACGCGCTCCACGCGCGCGCCGGGCAGCATCGGGAACGTCACCACCGAGATCTCCCACAGATCGGCCTCCAGGATGCGGCGGACGCCGCCCGCCGCCTCCTTGCGCGCCTTCACCGTACGGAAGCCGATCGAGAGCCCATCGAGCGCGCCCGAGCGCATCAGGTCGAGCACCTCGCGCGCCCGCTTCACGCCCTGCGCGAGCTTGCCGCGCACGAACAGGCCGCGCTCGTCCTCGCGGATTTCCGTCCAGGCGCCGATCGGCTCGTTCGGGTCGTGCTGGTAGAGCATGCGGATGCCGGCGGCGCCGCGCTCGGCGAGCGAGCGGGCAAACGCGCCGCGCTCGACTCGGTCGTTGGAGAGATCGACCGTGCCGAACAGGCTGGCATAGCCGGAAAAGCTGCCGTCCGGTTCCAGTTCCCCCATCGGCGGTTCATCGGGCGGCAGTTCCACACGCTTGCGCTCCATTCCCTATCCTTTCCAGAAGTCGGTGAGGCTGCCGCGCTGCAGGGTGCGGATCACCAACCCGAGCGCCCACCAGGCGACGAAACTCGCCGCAGCCGAGCCCATCAGCATCAGCTCGGCGTCCCCGATCGAGGCGGGCAGCGAAAGCTCGTCGGCGATCTTGAGGCCGGCGGCGCTGCCGAAGACGACGCCCGAGGCAACGCCGACGCCGAAGCGGATCGCCGCCTCGCGCCGGCCGCGCGGCAATACGTAGGCGAGCGAGACCGCGGAGCCGAGCACCGCGCCCGCGCCCTTCACCGCCCATAGAAGGGCGGCGTTGGACATGTCGGACATGTGATGGAGTTCCCGCGAACCTTAGTTGATTGCTATACGAGGCGCAGCGAGCGAAGCTGAAAATTACTGTCGATGACGAGGCATCAAACGCCAGACGAACAAGATCAGCGATTCAAAAAGGACAAGCACGACAGAGACGAACCAGGACAGAAAGACAGACACCGAGCATTTCGCCATTAATGTGTGACGATCGAGATCATAGAATTCGCCCTGAGGATTGTGCTGGACGGCGATATACAGCATCGTTCCTCCCACGATCGCGCCAAGAACAACACCGTTCACCAGGGGTGCCGGCAGCAAGTTAATTGCGCGGCCCCAGCCCTTTCATCTGCGGTTTTCCCAATTTGCCATGCCTTGGTCTCGTCTCGTTCTGGCGAAAGACGAATGTCAGCGAAGAACCAATCCAGAGACGGCATCAGCATCCGTATCGATCAGCCGCTCGATGCTATTCTCCCAGATTCGGGGAGGGATCTTCACGACAAATTCCAGCTCCGCCAATGTTTGAATATGTTTATCCGCGATTTTCCAACGCTCATAGGCAGTCAAGTCAATGCCGGATCCAAGATCACGCCACTCGTTGCTCCCTTTCTCGCGCACCCGGCGCGAATCCGCCCAGTCGAAGGAAATGATCCAGTCCTCATCAGGTTGAGCGCCCTTTGCCTGCGCGCGAAACTGACGCGCAAGCTGAAGGGCCGACGTCGACATCCGCAATGTTCCGGGGGGCGTAAACCAGTCGTCCGGGGGATTGGTGATGAAGGTCGAATTCACCGCGGAGTTTCCTCGCTCGTTCACAAGATATCACTTCTGAAAGGGATCGCGAACAAGGCCGGGCGCATTGCCGATCCCCTCGAGACGAATAGTCTGGCCGCCTGGGCAATCAAAGTTTGCAGCCCAATGCCCGACGCCATAGCGGTCGACGCTTCTGGCGATGCCGCTCGCGATGCAGACGCTTATTATCGTTCCGGCTATTTCTTGCTTATCCGCACCAACAGGTCCTTCATTCTTGTCGCCGCCGAAGCTTTCAGATGACGCGGTATTTGCCGACGCATTCGCACCGACCGTCCATTGCCCGCCGCGCCGAAGGTCAGCGTAAAGCCCCATGCACGGCGCTATTTCTGCCGCCGAATCCTTTCCCGGGCGGCTTTCAAAAGCTCACGAATCTGATTGCCGTTTGAGAGTTGGACGTTCTCGTCCGCCGGCGAGCGTCGCCACACCCTGACAAGATCATCCGCGCTGTAGCGGGGACTGACGAGATCGTCCAAAATCGGCGCCAAAAGCGCCTTTTCCTTCGCCGACAGGCCTTTCAGGCCAATTCTTGCCGCGTCGTCATGAGATGAAACATATTCATAGAATTTCGGGAAGAAATTCGCGAAGAACTTGGCGAGAACCGGTTCCATCGCTGCACCTCGCTTCTCATAGACCGTCATCCTTACCTCTATTTCTCGGATAGGATGTGACTATATAATAGCCTTTCTCTGATCGCGGGTCATGCTGGATGAACACACCCACACTGTACGTCTTTCGAAAAACGACGTCTGGATGATCTGCCGACCTCCTCGCTTCGCGGCCCGTGACAAATCCGAAACGCGCTTCAAGATAAGCCTCATCTTCATTGCCGGAAGCGACCTTGTAGACCGTTTCCTTGTTCATCTTGAGTACGCGGTTGGTAAGGTCATTGGCGTTCTCGAGCGAATCGAAGGTTCCCTCTTGGCCATCCACGTAGTCAAATAGCCAACCTCGATATGTCTTTTGTTCCAGGCTTTCCATCAGTTCCGCATCGGTCTTCTTCACATGATCGCGGATTGCATGGCCGATACCCGCCGGCGCCTCCTCTTCTCTGAGATCAACGGAGTAGCGCCTGGGATTATTGTCTAGGGTGCCCCCTGTGACGATCGGGTCGACGTCCTGCTCGATTCCCGCGAAGGCACCGCCGCCACCCTCGTCCGTCCATTGCCCGCCGTCGGGATTGCCGGCCGGCACGCGCGGTTCATCCGGGCGGAAGCCGGCTTTCAGGACGCGCCGGAAGCGCTCGCCCGCGAGCAGGACACGGTTCGCGGAGGTCGCGTAGCGGAAGCGCGCCAGCGCCGTGACGGCTGGATCGAGAGCCTGCACTATTCGGAGCCCTGTTTGCTGTTGCCCTCGCTCCTCGCCGCATACCCCACCGCCTCGCGCTTCTCGTCGTCAGTGAGGAAGCTCGCGGCGCCGATGCGCGCCCAGAGCGCATCGCGCTCGCCGGCAAGGCCCTCGACCTGGTCGGCGTCGTACCAGAGCCGCAGGCCGGGCCCGAACACGCCGGCGAACCAGGCCGACAGGTCGCGCGCCGTGCGCGAAACCAGCGGCACCACCGTGTGGCGATAAAAGGCGCGGTTCGCCTCCTGATAATTCGAGTAGGTGTTGTCGCCGGGAATGCCGAGCAGCATCGGCGGCACGCCGAAGGCGAGCGCGATGTCGCGGCTCGCGGCATGTTTGGCCTGGATGAAATCCATGTCCTTGGGCGACAGGCCCATCGCCTTCCAGTCGAGCCCGCCTTCGAGAAGCAGCGGCCGGCCGGCCCGGCGCGGGCCAGAATAGCCCTCGTCGAGCTCGTTCTTCAGCCGCTCGTACTGCTCCTCGGTGAGGTTGCCGCCCTCCTTCGGCGCATAGACCAGCGCGCCGGACGGCCGCGCCGAATTGTCGAGCAGCGCCTTGTTCCAGCGCCCGGCGGCGTTGTGGATGTCGAGCGCGGCAAGTGCGGCCTCGAGCGGCGGAAAGCCGTAATGATCGTCGAGCGGATGGAAGAGGCTGATCTGCAGCGCCCGTGGCTCCTCGCCGTCAAGCGGCAGCACGCGCTTCTCGCCGCCCTGCCGGTATTCGAGCGCGGACGGCCAGCCGGCGCTGTCGGCAACGACGCGCACGCGATCGGGGCGCAAGAGATGCAGTTCCTTCGCCGCGCCCGCCGCGACCAGCTCGACATAGGCGTTGCCCGAAAGCAGCAGGTAGCCATAGAGCGCCTGCAGGAAGGCCGGGCCGGACTGGCGCTGGTTCGGCCGGTCGAGGAGGTCGAGCAGCGGGTGCTCGCTCAACTCCGCCTCGCCCTCGTAGAGCAGCCAGGGGATGGCCGACGCCGTCTCGGTCAGGAGCCGGACACAACGATGCACTACCGGGTTGCGCAGAAATCCCTCGCGGGAAAGCGCGGCGAAATCGCGCCTGGTCCAGTGCGCCTCGCCGTCGATGTGGAGCGCGACGAAGCCGGTCGTGTTCTTGCGCTCGGCGGGCGCGGCGGTACGTCCCGGACGTTTCGCCCAGGGCCAGTGAAGCGGCATCGAAGTCTCCTTGAGATCGGCAGTTGGCAGATCGGCAATCGGCAGTCGGAAGGTCGTGCGGCGCCGGCCGAAGCGAACCCGTCACTCCCTGCTGCCGATTGCCGACTGCCGTTTTTTGCCGACTGCCGCTATCTGAAATCCCGCACCCGCGGCTCCCCTGCCCGGCCGAGCATCAGCTCCGTCAGCGCCCAGACCAGGGCGTCGACGCGGTCGGGCGAGCGGCCGCCGGACATGCCGTCCGGGCCGAAATCGCACATCTCGTCCTCCAGCGCCGGGAAGCGCTCGGCGTGGCGCACCCTGCCCTGCTGGTAGAGCGCGGCGACCGGCTCGGCGCGCAGCCATTTTCCCCGGTTGGCGCGCACCGCCTTGACCGGCACGGTGGCGTCCACGGTTCTGAGCACCGCCGTCACCATATCGCCGCCCTGGTTGACCTCCGCCACGATGCAATCCGCGCCGAGGCGGCGGGAGAGCCGGACCGCCGCGGCCGCCCAGTCGGTCGGGCGCGCGGTCTCGACCGTCGCGTCGGCGAGCACGACGCCGTTCCCCTCCCCGTCCAGCCCCGCCGCAACGATGCCGCAGGCGGCCGAGGCCCGGCCGGAGCTCGCCGGCGGATCGACCGCCACGACGATGCGCCGCATCTCGCCGGGCGCGCCCCGAGCGGCAGCCTCCAACGCAGAGCGGCTCCACAGCGCGTCCTCGCGGTCCTCGATCAGCTCGCCGTCGAGTTCCTGCCGGGCGAGCCGCGTGCCGCCATAGCGCCTTTCCAGCGCGGCGATGAAGCCGGCGGCGAGATTGCCGCTGTTCGCCTGCGTGCTCAGCCTTGACACCCGGACCGACGGGTCCGCCATCAGCTTCTTCATCAGCCGTGTCGGACGCGGCGTGGTGGTGATAATCTGCAAGGGCCGCTCGCCGAGGCGAAGGCCGAACTGCAGCATATCGAACGTCGCCTCCGCGTTCTTCCATTTGGCGAGTTCGTCGCACCAGGCCGCATCGAATTGCGGGCCGCGCAGGCTCTCCGGATCCTCCGAGGAGAAGATCTGCGCCACCGCGCCGTTCGGCCAGACGAGCCGCCGCCTGGTCGTCTCGAAACCGGGCGCCTCACCGCGCGAAATCGCACGGATTCCGGACGGCCCCTCGATCATCACCTCGCGCACCTCGCCGAGGCTTTCGCCAACGAGCGCGATGCGGCCATAGCACCGACCCGGCATCGTATAGGGCGGGAGACCCCGCACGACCGAATCCACCCATTCAGCGCCGGCCCGGGTCTTCCCGGAGCCGCGTCCGCCTGTCACCAGCCAGCTATCCGGCGCGCCGGCCAGCGGGTATTGGTCAGGATGCGCGGCTTCGAGCCACTCGCCCTTCAGGCGGCCCGCCCCGCAATAGCCGATGTTCCGTTTTGCCCATATCGTCTGCAAGCGCCCGAGCAAGCTCGACGATGCGCTGGTTGATGCGCCCGAGGAGGGCTGCCAGTTCTTCATCGCTTCTGATCTGGTTCTCTTTGGCAACTTCGTCAGGGCGCACCATGTCGCCGAGCCTGTCGAGGCCGCGGATAATGGAAACGAGGCCGTCGATCTCCGTCTTGTCGATCCGACCGCCATTGGCCAGCGCCTCGCGCCCGGCCGCTTCGAGACGATCGATCAGCACGGCGGCGGTAGAACGGACCCGCTCGGCGATGCTTGCGGGCGGCGCGGAGCCAAGTTTCCAGCGCTCCTTCGCGGCCTTCCGGATGAGGGTCTTGAGCGATCGCTGCGAGGCGTCGGCAAGCAGCGCCAGCGTCGGCTCCGCACCCTCGGCAAGCGCGCGCAACGCCGCGCCCTGCGCAAGCGACATATCCCGTTCCATGCAAATCCTGTCTCGTGAAAATGGCGGCGGGGTCGGGCCGCCGACGAAACGATCGGTCCGTCGGGCGCGGTGGGGAGGGCGCGCGCCCGACGGACCGCCCGGCCGTGTCGCAACGAATGCGCCAGCGGCCAGCTTCGAGGAGACGAAGTCTCCTGTCCCTGCCGTCTGAAAGTCACACTTTTCGGACGATAGCGAAAACCTACCAGACCACCGTCGCGGTGTCAAGGACTTTTTTCCTAATTATATACTTGACAAAGCATAGGTGATTCCTTAGCGATTTTACGCTATGAGGATTGCCATGAATTTGAGGGGATTGGTGGGCGCGCCGAAGACGGTGATAAACCCCGGCGTGTGGAAGAATGGCGAGATTCCGCGTTCGCAGTGGCCGTCGCGCCGTGCGAAGGCGAAGGCGTATAAATACGGACCTCGCTATCAGTGGCGCGTCATTACATTTGTGGCGAAGGGCTACGATTGCCGCGTCCTCTTGTTGTTCAACGAAACCAAACAGATTTTCCGCGCGCGGTTTGGCGTCACGCTGAATGGCGAGACTGTCCCCATTTGTGACTATGAGTGGCACGCTAGCGAACCGGGTTGGCATTGCCATGCCAAATGCGACGACCTAGGTGTTATCGATCCGGCGTCGAATCGATTCGGTAGCAAGCGCCTGCCAAGAGCTGGCGAATTTCATCGTCGCGGTGCGTTCAAATTCAGAAAACATACGTTGACGGCGCAGATTGCCTTCAATTGTGCGGTTTCGGTCTTCAAAATAGATAAGAAGGACGATGCACTATGAAGGCCGAACTTTGCCAAGCCTTCTGTAACGACATATCGGTCACGGAAGTGCCGGCTGGTCTAGCCGTGAGCACGGCGTTTAAGCGCGACGACGGGGACAGGGTATCGTTCTATGTCGTGAATGGTGCTCGCGATCAGGTCCACCTGGAGGACGATGGTGCCACCATCCAATTGCTTGAAGCGGCCGGCGTCGATTTCGAGACAGACACGCGTCGTCGGGCTTTGGAAAGTCTCCTGACGAGCGTTGATGCCTATTTCGACGCCGACGACGGGGCAATCAAAACGCGAGCCTTCGAGGCCGGGGAACTCCCGCACCGCGCCCTTGATTTTGTCGGCGTAATGATTCGCATGAACGATTTCCTGCTTCTTACGCAGGAAAAGGTCATGTCGACCTTCAAAGAGGACGCCGCCGAGAGAATTAGAGCGGCAATTCGCGACCGTGCGACAGTCAGGGAAAACGAAGCAGTGAACAGTCGCCTCACAGAGGTGACGCCGGACATGATAATTGAGGCTCCGTCGCGACCGCCCGTGGCCGTGTTCTTTGGCAACGGCCCAACGCGCGTAAGCGATGCAATCTTCCTTCAAATGGCCGCACAATACGAAGCGCGGATCGATTTGTCGGTGGTGGCATTGTTGGAAGATGACAACTCTATTTCCAGCGACCTGCGCAGGCGAGCAAGCAATCGACTCACGACTGTGCCGGTTTTCAGGCAAGATGAGGAAGCGGCCATTGCGCGCATCGAGCGTGAGGCGCTTGGCAATGTGGCATGACAGGGACTGATAAAAAAACCGACGATAAGAAATTCAACGAGACGCTAAAGCGGATGCTCGAAACGCCACCTAAGCCGCACGTTAAGGATTCGGAAACCTCGAATCATTCAAAGAAGAAACCGGGCGACACTCCCGCTAAGAAACGCCGCCCGGAAGATCAGTGACCTACGTCACTTGCTCTTTTTGATCGTCTCGACAATATGGGTTTTCGGGTGCTTCACGGCGGTTTTCACCGTTGTAAAGCGTCCGTTGCCCGCGTTACGACCAATCTTGCTCATGAATATCACCTCCTTTCTTGGGCTGTAGCCCTGCGTATAGCCGCAGCCAGATAGGTGGCGAATCAAATCGCAAGATCAGATAGATGATGCTGGAAAGCCTACTCTGTGTCGAGTCGGCGTTTCTTGCGCCTCTGGAGAAGTTTCCTTGCTTTCTGCCTAGGAGTTACCGGCTTCACCAGTCCGCCGATAGGTGAGACGCTTGCCTTCGATCATGGCAAGCAGCATGTCATGGCGCTCGGTATCGGTGACTTTGAGCGCCGCGCGGCGATTGTAGCGGAAATCGAACTCGGCAAGGTAGCGATGCAAATGGGCCTCGCCGCAATGCTGATAGACGCCGACCATGCCGCGCTTGAACACGGAAAAGACGTTCTCAATCGTATTGGAGTGGATCGCAACGCCGTTCTCGTAACGGACATATTCCTTCGCGGAATGCTTGGTCGTCTTGTGCGAGGCGTATTCCTCGCCGGTGGTCGTATAGAGGCGGCTTTCGTCGGTATAGAGGATCGAAGCGCGGTCGGCATTGCGCACCAGCACATCGCGGACGGTCTCCTTGGTGGCGTCATTCAGGTGGAACAGACGGGCCTTGCCGCCACGCTCGACCAGACCGACGACGATGCGCTTCTGTGCGCCGCCTGACTTGCCGCCCTTGGTAGGCGTGGCGATACGGCCACGCGCCAGTTTGCGGGGAGTCTCACGCTTGCCGATGTACATTTCGTCGGCTTCGACAGTCTTGCCTTCACCGCCGAGCGGGCCGGACGACTTAACGTCCTCTTTCATGGCCTCACGGATGCGATGCGCCATGAACCACGCGGTTTTATAGGTCACGCCCAACATACGATGAAGCTGGTGCGCGGACATGCCTTTCTTGGAGGAAGCCATAAGGAAGGTCGCCAGAAGCCATTTGTTCAAGGCGATCTTTGAGCGCTCGAAAACGGTGCCGACGGTGACGGTGAACTGCTCGCGGCATTCCATGCAGTTGTAGAGGCCGGGACGATGCGCCTTGCCTTTCATAGCCGTGATGCGGTCGGGATTGGCATTGCCGCAATGAGGGCAGAGAGGACCGTTCGGCCAACGCTGCGCTTCAAGATGCTCGCGGGCTGCGTCGGCGTCGGTGAAGATCGGATCGTCAAGTTTCATGGGTCTGCCCTTTTGATGGCTAACCGTACGAAATCAGCGATACTTTGTCAAGTATATAATTAGGACTTTTTTCCTATGTCTGATTTCAAAGTGCTGCGCCCGCGCCGGAAAATAGGATTCCACCGGGTGCGCACTTTCGCATTGGCGAGGTTCGATTTCCTTGCAGGCAAGCACTTTCAGGAGCACGATAAAAGTCGCCGCGAACTGCCGGTCAGCGCAGTCCAGGGGGAGGACGATGGCACTCCAGATTATCGGCGCCGGCTTCGGTCGAACCGGCACATGGTCCACCTTCGCGGCGCTCAACCAGCTCGGTTTCCCCTGCTATCACATGCGGGAAGTCATCCTGAACAAGGCGAACAAGGGACATCTGGACTTCTGGCGAAAGGTTGCGAATACCCCGCCGGGAACCCGGCACGAGTGGGACCGGGTTTTCGCCGGCTACACCGCCACGGTGGATAATCCCGCCTGCTGCGTCTGGAAAGATCTCATGGACGTGTATCCGGATGCGAAAATCCTGCTGACGCTGCATCCACGCGGCGCGGAGGCTTGGTACGAAAGCACGATCGACACGATCTATTTCACCGAGAACCTGTGGCAATTCAAGGTCATGGAATGGCTGACCCCGTTCGGCAGGAAATTCGGCGACATGTCGCGAAAGCTCGTCTGGGGTCGTACGCTGAAAGGGGTGATGGACGACAAGGCGAAGGCGGTCGCGCGCTACAACGCCTATGTCGAGGAAGTGAAAGCCGTCGTCCCTCCGGAGAAACTTCTGATCTTCAAGGTTACGGATGGCTGGGGACCGTTGTGCCGCTTCCTTGACGTGCCGGAACCGAAGGAGCCCTTTCCAAACCTCAACGACCGGGCATCGATCAAAAAGATCATCCGCGACATCATCAGGGGGACATACATCATGCTTGCCCTGTATGCCGCGGGCGTCCTCCTGGTGCTCGGCGCGCTCTGGTGGCTCGTGACATAGGGCAAGCTGGCGCTCGGGCTCGCCCGGCTCACTGGCAGGTGACTTGGCCCTCCCATTTCGAATACACTCCCGCGCATGGGGCAGGAACAGACCAGTCGCCGGCTCGCGGCCATCATGGCAGCGGACGTGGCTGGCTATTCCCGCATGATGGGCGCCGACGAAGCCGGCACGCTGAACGCGCTCAAGCACCATCGCGCGGACCTTTTCGAGCCGGCCGTAGCCGCGCATCGCGGCCGGGTGGTCAAGCTGATTGGCGACGGCACGCTGGTGGAGTTCGCCAGCGTCGTCGACGCCGTGAATTGCGGGCTCGCCATACAGCGCGCTGTCAGGGCGCAAACGGCGCCGGGCGGTCAGCCGATCGTGCTCAGGATCGGCATCAACCTCGGCGACATCATCATCGATGGAGATGACATCTACGGTGACGGCGTCAATATCGCGGCCCGGCTGGAGGGGCTCGCCGCTCCCGGCGGCATCTGCCTGTCCGGGATCGTCAACGAAAGCCTGGGCAGCCGGGTCGAGGCCGCCTTTCGGTATGGCGGCGAGGTGACGGTCAAGAACATCGATCGGCCGATCAAGGTGTGGAAATGGCATCCCGACAGTGACGATCCCACCGTCGGGCGGCGGCAAGAGGCGGGCGAGCCGGCGCGGCCGGCCGCCGCACAGGCGTCGATCGCCGTCCTCCCCTTCGACAACATGTCCGGCGACCCGGAGCAGGAATACTTCTCCGACGGCATCAGTGAAGACATCATCACCGACCTGTCGAAGATCGGCGGGCTGATGGTGATCGCGCGCAATTCCAGCTTCACCTACAAGGGCAAGAGCATAGACATCCGCGTCGTCGGGCGCGAACTCGGCGTGAGGGCGGTGCTGGAGGGGTCGATCCGCCGCGCCGGCAACCGGGTGAGGATCAACGCGCAGTTGATCGATGCAACCACTGGCGCGCATCTGTGGGCGGAGCGTTATGACCGCGATCTCACCGACATCTTCGCGGTTCAGGATGAGGTCACCCGCCAAATCGTCGAGGCCCTGAAGGTGACGCTGACGCCGGCCGAATCAGCCCGTGTCGTTGAAGCGCCGACGCGCAGCATCGAGGCTCACGACCTTTTCCTGCGCGGGCGGGAAGTGCTGTTCTCCCCCGGAAAGACAAAGGAGATGTTCGAGCAGGCCGTCTCATATTTCACCAGGGCGATCGAACTCGATCCTGACTATGCCGAGCCATATGCAGGTCTCTCCCATGCCTATAACCACGATTTCCAGAACCGGTGGAGCGGCCGAACCGACAGCAAGGAACTCTCGGCGCATTTCAGCAGGCTGGCGCTCGAGAAGGATCCCAAGCTGCCCTACGCACACTACATGGCCGCGCTCGTGAATTTCTGGGAGCGTGACCTTGCGGGCTCGGCCAGGGAGATGGAGACCGCGCTGGCGCTGAATCCCAATTTTGCGCCGGCGCTCGGCATGCGCGGCGTCGTGAACATTTACGGCGGCACGCCCCTGGAGGCGGTCCCCAATCTGGAGCGCGCCATTCGTCTCGATCCACTGATGGGGCATCAGTATTGCCATTTTCTCGGCTCCGCCTATCTGATCGGCGGGCAGTACGAAAAGGCCGCCAAGGCATTCCGGACGCGTATCCGAATGGCGCCCGAAACCGACCTTTCGCGCGGACTGCTGATCGCCGCGCTTGGTCACCTTGGAGAGATCGATGAGGCGCGTCGTATCCGGGCGGAGTTGAAGGAGATCAACCCGAAATATTCCTTCGCCGAGCACATTGGCCGCCTGCCGTTCTCCAATCCCGCCGATGCCGAGAGGATCAGGGACGGATTCGCCAAGGCCGGACTGGCCGACTGACGCGACCCGCGGTCCTCTGCCGGGGACCCGCTTCAGCGACGGCGAAACGGTCCCGCTCCAAGGGTTGCCGGAATTGGCCATCACGAAACTTCTTGCGCTGTTTCCCGCCGGCGTGCCATTCGACGCGCCCGAACGATCGATCTCAGGAAACGGGCGTGGCGCGACGGGCGGCAAGGATAGGACTGGTCAGGCGCTCGCGCGCCCTCGTCACCTCGCCGCGGCTGTGGAAGCCCCGCCTGGTGTTCTGGACCGCGGCGCTCGCCATCGGCGCCATCGGCGCGGCCTTCGCCTCGCTTGCCAACCTGGCGCAGGCGCTCTTCGCCTGGGCATTCACTGGCGGCGACGGCTGGCACCGCTTCATCCCGCTCGTGCTGACGCCGGCCGGCTTCCTCTTCATCGCCTGGTCGGCCAGCCGCTTCTTCCCCGCCTCGCAGGGCAGCGGCATTCCGCAGGCGATCGCCGCCCGCCATTTGCGCGACGACGAGGAGCGCAGCCGCTTCCTTTCGATCAGGATGGCCGCGGGCAAGATCCTCCTCACCACGCTCGGCCTCCTTTGCGGCGCGTCCATCGGCCGCGAGGGCCCGACCGTCCAGGTCGGCGCCTCCATCATGCTCCAGGCGGCGCGCTGGGGCGGCATGGCGCAGGCGCGCGGGCTCATTCTCGCCGGCTCGGCCGCCGGGATCGCGGCCGCGTTCAACACGCCGCTCGCCGGCATCGTCTTCGCCATCGAGGAGATGAGCCGCGCCTACCAGGCGCGCACGAACGGGCTGGTGCTCTTCGCCGTCATCCTCGCCGGCCTCGCCTCGCTCGCCGTCGCCGGCAACTATACCTATTTCGGCATCACGCAGGTCACGGCCGCATTCCCGGGCGATGTGCCGCTGGTGATCGCGTGCGGCGTCATCGGCGGCGCCTTCGGCGCGCTGTTCTCGATCGCCACGCTTTGGATCACCCGGACGGTCCGCCAATGGCGCGCCGGAAGCCCCTTGATCCGCATGTGCCTCATCGCCGGCAGCGCCGGCCTGCTCGTCGCGATACTGGGGGTGGCGTTCGACGGCGCCACCTTCGGCACCGGCTACGCGCAGGCGCGCGGCGCGATCGAAGGCACGCCGCTGCCCCTCCTCTATTTCCTCGGCAAGTTCGTCGCCAGCCTCGCCTCGACGGTGTGCGGCATTCCCGGCGGCCTTTTCGCGCCGTCGCTTTCCGTCGGCGCGGGGCTGGGCTCGACGCTCGGCGTCATCTTCGGCGCCAATGTCAGCCTGGCGGCGGTGCTCGGCATGGCCGGATATTTCGCCGGCGTCGTCCAGGCGCCGATGACGGCTTTCGTCATCATCCTGGAGATGACGGGCGATCATGCCAACGTCATCCCGCTGATGATCGCGTCCATGCTGGGCTACGGCACGGCGCGCCTGATCTCGCCCGAGCCGCTATATCATTCGCTGTCGCGCTTCTTCATCGCCGACGTGTTGCGGCGACGGCGGGCCGAGGCACTCGGGGATGCAGCGCGGTAGAGCGACGTCCGGCCAGCGCGGTTGCCCCCGCCGAGCGGGCGCTTCACCCGTTCCGATAGACCAGGTGCACCACCGTGCCCGGCGGCAGGACGCGGCCGGTGTGGATGGTGAAATACGCTTCGCCGCCCATCTTGTGCGGCTTCGGCCTCGGCACGACTTCGACATGTCTGAAAATCAGCGGCAGATGGCCCGGCATGTCGATCTTCGCCTCCACGCCGCCGGTGAAGCCGGCAACCCGGCTTGTCATCGGCAATGCAGCCTCGCCTCTTATGATGCTTTCGCTGGTCGTATTTTCAACACCGGCCACCGTGACAAATGCCGGTGAGGACGGCGCGATATCGATGACGACATCCTTGCCGGAGGCGGGCACGGCCGCGCATCCCGTGAGGAAAAACGCGGCTGCGATCGAGAGGAAGTGTGGCCGGCAGTGTATCATGGGATGTCCTGCAATCCGTCGGGGCATACGCTCCCGACCTCATCCGGACCGTGCGCCGGCCTTACGGATCGGTAAACTAAGGCGTAGAAATCGCGAGGCGCCGGCGGCTAGATTGGCCTCGATGCCGTCCGGCATGGCCGGCGGCGAGATCACCCGCTGCCACTGAGGTATCGATGCGACTGCTGCTGGTGGAGGACGACAAGAAAGCCGCCGATTACATTGCGCGCGGGCTGCGGGAAGAGGCGCACATATGCGACGTGCTTGCCGACGGCCAGGATGCGTTGTTCCACGCCCTGCGCGAGCAATATGACGTGCTGGTCGTCGACCGCATGGTGCCGGGGCTCGACGGCCTGTCGCTGGTCAAGGCGCTGCGCTCCGCCGGCAACAAGACGCCCGTTCTTTTCCTCACGGCCATCGGCGGCATAGACGACCGCGTCGAAGGGCTGGAGGCGGGCGGCGATGACTATCTGGTCAAGCCTTTCGCGTTTTCCGAGCTGCTCGCCCGCGTCAACGCGCTGGCGCGGCGTCCTCGCGCGATGGCGGAGAAGACCACGCTGCAGGTCGCCGACCTGACGATGGACCTGGTGCGGCGCCGGGTGGCGCGCGCCGGCGTCGCGATCGAGCTGCAGCCGCGCGAGTTCGTGCTCCTGGAGGTTCTCATGCGCGCGGAAGGCCGCATCCTCACAAGGACCATGCTGCTCGACCGGGTCTGGGGAATCCATTTCGATCCCGGCACGACCGTGGTCGAATCGCATATCAGCCGGCTCAGGGCGAAGATCGACCGGCCCTTTCCGCAGCAGCTTCTGCAGACCGTCAGAAATTCCGGCTATGCGCTTCGTGCACCGCGATAGCGTCGCCCGCAGCACGCCCTTCCGGCTGGCGCTTTTCTTCGCCGCGTTCTTTCTGGCGGCTCTCGCCGCCGGCGGGCTGATCGCCTTCGAATTGATGCGCTGGGAACTCTACCGGCGCCACGACGAGGAGGTGGCGCGCAGCTACTCGGTGATCGCGGCCGCCTATAATGACGACGTAGGCGATTTCATCGACACGATCCGGACCAACGTCAACGCCACGCATCACCATGAAAGCGTCTATCTGGCAATGGATGCGAAGGGGGCGGTGCTGGCCGGTAACATTCGCGCCATCGACCTGCCGGACGGCTGGTCGACGGTTCCCGGCCGCCGGCTCGGACTGAATACGGACAAGGCCTTCAGGATCTTGGCCGGCAAGGTCCGCAACGACCGGCTGATCGTCGGCGAAAGTTTTGGCGAGATCGACGCGCTGGAGGAAATCGCGCTCGGCAGCTTTGCCTGGGCCTCCGGCCTCGTGGTCATGCTGGCGCTTGCCGGGGGAACGGTGATCGGGCTGAGGGCCCGGCGCCGCTTCCGGGCCGTGAGGGAGACGATGAACGATATCGCGCGCGGGGAACTCGCCGCGCGCATTCCGCTTCTCGGCAAGGGAGACGACATCGATCTGCTCGCGTCCGAGATCAACGATGCGCTGCAACGCCTTCAAATGACGCTCGAAGGCATGCGCCAGGTCAGCACCGACATCGCGCACGACCTGAAAACGCCGCTTTACCGGCTGCGCATCGAACTGGAGGAGGCACGTCGCAAGCAGGAGCGCGGGCTGGCCGTCGCCGCAGAGCTCGACGCCGCCGTGCAGGAGGCGGACCAGGTCAACCGGACCTTCGACGCGCTGTTGCGGATCGCGCAGATCGAATCCGGGGCGCGAAAGACACGCTTCACCACGCTCGACCTCAACGAGGTCCTGCGCGACGTCGCCGATCTCTACCGCGGCGCGGTGGAGGATGCCGGCTTCAGGCTTGACATTTCCCTGCCGTCGGGAGCTTGCACGATCTCCGGCGACCGCGAACTGCTGACGCAGATGTTCGCCAATCTGATCGAGAACGCTATCCGGCACTGCCCGCCGGGCACGCTGATCCGCATCGCCAGCACGACGGAGAGCGCGGCGCGGATCGTCACCGTCGAGGACAACGGGCCGGGAGTACCCGCAGCCGAACATGAGAGCGTCTTCCGCCGGCTTTACCGGCTGGAGAGGAGCCGCAACACGCCGGGAACGGGGCTGGGCCTCAGCCTCGTCAAGTCCATCGCGGACCTGCACGGCGCATCGATTGCGCTTGGCGATGCCGGGCCGGGCCTCAAGGTGACGGTTCGCTTTCTCCCGGCGTGAGCGCGGGGTTCGTCACTCCGCCGGCTGCTCGGCAGGATGCGTGCCCGGCCGCTGCGGCAGAATCACGATCAGGGCGACGATGGCCACCGCGATCAGCGCGGAAGCCACCGGGCGGCTGAGATCGAGCCCGCCATGGCTGACCGGCTTGTCGAGGAAGTCTCCGACGGTGGCGCCGAGCGGGCGCGTCAGGATGAAGGCCGCCCAGAACAGATAGACGCGCGAGAAACTCGTCCAGTAGTAGAGGGCCGCGAGCGCCGCCAGCCCGGCCGCGAAGACCAGCGCGCCGCCGGCATAGCCCAGCCCGGTCGTATCGGCCATCCAGTCGCCAAGCGCGGTGCCGAGCGTCTGTGAAAAGGTGATCGTCACCCAGTAGAATATCTCGACTTTCGGCGTGGCGACCGTCTGCACATCGATAGAGCCCAGCGCCAAACGCCATACGGCCAGGGAGACGATGACGCAGGCGAGCAGTATCGCCGCCCCGCCGGGATAGCCGATGCCGAGCGAGCGATCGACCAGATCGGCAAGAGCCGTGCCGACCGTGGTGGACCCCACGATGGCCACCCAATAGGCCCAGGGATTGAACTTCCGGACGGAGATCTGCACGGCGACCGCCGCGATGAACACGACGAAGAAAATGCCGGTGCCGATCAGATATCCGCCATTGTGCGCGTTCTGGTCGGCGTGCAGCCAGCTCATGGTGACGCTGTCGCCGCCGGTTTCGCCGAGCGTGGTCGCCAGGATCTTCACGATCCAGAAGCCGAGCGTGACCGCCGGCACCTTTGTCAGATATTCCTCAGCGCCGCGTCTCATCGGGCAGCCTCCAGATAGCCGGTCATGATGCGAACCGGCTAAATGGAGCACCATCCTCGCGGGGACGTGCCCGCGGTCTTACAAATCCGTAAAGTCCGCGCGCCCGGCAGGCGCTGGCGCCGGCCTTGCCCGGCGCCGTCCCGCGCCCGTCAAGCCTTGTGGTGCACCTCCTGCAGGCCGTAGACCGGCGTCGGAATGCCTTCCATGCGCGCCTTCAACTGCAGCGCCAGGAACTGCGAATAGTGCCGCGACTGGTGCAGGTTGCCGCCGTGGAACCAGAGGTTCTCCACCTGCGTCGGCTTCCACATGTTGCGCTGCTCGCCTTCCCATGGGCCGGGATCCTTCGGCGTGCCGGAGCCGAGCCCCCACACCTTTCCTACCCTGTCGGCCGTCTCGCGGTCGACGATGTCGGCAACCCAGCCGTTCATCGAACCGTAACCCGTGGCATAGACGATCACGTCGGCCGGGATTTCCCTGCCGTTGTCGAGCCTGACGCCGCGTTCGGTGATTTCCTCGACCTGCCCGCTCTCCAGCTTGATCTTGCCGTCGATGATCAGTTGCGAGGCGCCGATGTCGATGTAATAGCCGGAGCCGCGGCGCAGGTATTTCATGAACAGGCCGGTATCGTCGGCGCCGAAATCGAGCTTGAACCCGGCCTTCTCCAGCGCCCGATAGAATTCCCTGTCGATCTTGCGGATGGTGTCGTAGACCGGCTTTTGGAAGACATGCATGATCCGGTAGGGGATCGAGGCGAAAATCAGGTCGGCCTTCGCCGTCGTGATGCCGTCGCGGACCGCCTGCTCGGAATAGAGGGGCGCCAGACTGTACTTCATCAGCGGGTCGGAGCGGACCACATGCGTGCTCGAGCGCTGGACCATGGTGACTTCGACGCCCGCCTCGTAGAGCGCCGCGCAGATGTCGTGGGCGGAATTGTTGGAGCCGATCACCACGACCTTTTTGCCCTTGTAGCCGTCCGGGCCCGGGTGCTCGGAGGAATGGTGCTGTTCGCCCTTGAACCTTTCCTTGCCCTTGACGTCGGGGATATTCGGCTTGCCGGACATGCCGGTGGCGAAGACGAGCTGCTTCGGGCGCAGCACCACCTCCTGGCCGTCGCGGTCGACCACGACCGTCCATTCCTTCTTCTTCTCGTCCCACTTCGCCGATCTGGCGTCGGCCCTGGTCCAGTAGTTCAGTTCCATGACCCGCGCATACATTTCCAGCCAGTCGCCGATCTTGTCCTTCGGCGAGAAGACGGGCCAGTTCCTGGGAAAATCGATGTAGGGCAGGTGGTCGTACCAGACCGGATCGTGCAGGCAGAGCGACTTGTAGCGCCTGCGCCATGAATCGCCGGCGCGCTCGTTCCGTTCGAGGATGATGGTGGGCACGCCCAGCTGGCGCAGCCGCGCGCCAAGCGCAATGCCGCCCTGCCCGCCGCCGATGATGACGCAATAGGGCTGCTTCTCGTAGCCGAGCGTCTCCTGCTCTTCGTCGCGTTCCTCCTTCCAGCTTCTGGTGCCGACGTTCTGGCCGTGCTTAGCGCCGAGCGGACGGTTGAAGCCGGCCTTCTCCTCATGACCCTTCAGCTCCGCCATTGTGGTGAGCAGCGTCCAGATCAGCCCGTCCTTCAGGCGGATATGGCCGTAGCCGCGCGCGACCTCGGTCTCGAACGTGATCCATGCCTCGGTGATGCCGTCGGCCTCGCTCGCCTCCTCGCCTTCGGCCACTTTCCAGGCCGCCGGCCTCACCGTCTCGAGCTGCGCCTCCAGCATGTCGCGGATTTCGCCGCAGCCTTCGAGCGTCCGGAAATTCCAGGTGAAGGCGACCAGGTCCCGCCAGTAGCATTCCTCGGCGAACATTCCGGCGGCTTCGTCGATCCTGCCGTCTTCGAGCGCCTTGCCGAACCGATCCAGGAACGCCTGGACACGGGCTGTCGGGGTCTTCTCAAGCATGTCTCTCTCCCTTGCTTGGCCGAAGGCGGGCCCCCAACCGCCGCACGCCATATTCGATTTTGATGCTCGCACAGGCAAGACGCGACCGGTATTGCCACAAAGGCCAAACGGCCGGGACAGGTCCGCTTGGACAAGGGACGAAGTCCCGCCGCAGCCACGGCGGCCATCCTCCTGAAGGAAAACTTTCCTACCCTCTTTACCCTCTCCTTCAATATTCGAAGGGAGTGGTCTTCCGGTCCTTGTCGCTCGGCGCGAAAGACGCACATAATCATGCAAGATCGCGCGGCGAGCGTGGTCCCCTCGCGGCGCCCGGCGCGTCGCGGGCCGCCATGTGTTTCAGTTGGGCAACACTCGCATGGACAAGAGTTCCGGAACCGGGCCTTCCGATCCCGTTCCGCCAGATTCGCGGAAGCGGAAAGGACCGAGGGCGACATTCCTGCTCGCCATCGACGCCTGGATCGACACCACGCTTTACGAGGCCGGCTTCGGGCTCGGCGTGTTCTGGGAAAATCTCACCATCTTCTTCCGCCGCTTCCGCGTCAAAGGCTGGCGAAGGCTCGTCTTCGAGCTTCTCGGCGAAGCCTTCACGCTCGGCGCCGCCGGTTCCGTGCTGATGCTGGCGCTGGCTCTGCCCGCCTTCGACGACACGCAACGGGACTGGCGCAACCAGGGCGATTTCGCCGTCACCTTCCTCGACCGCTACGGCAACGTGATCGGCCGGCGCGGCCTCATCCAGGGCGCTTCCGTGCCCGTCGACCAGATGCCGGACTATGTCGTCAAGGCGGTGCTCGCCACCGAGGACCGGCGCTTCTTCGACCATTACGGCATCGATTTCATCGGGCTGGCGCGGGCCTTCACCGAGAACGCACGCGCCGACGGCGTCGTGCAGGGCGGCTCGACCATCACCCAGCAGCTCGCGAAGAACCTCTTCCTCTCCAACGAACGGACGCTGGAACGCAAGATCAAGGAAGCCTTCCTCTCGGTGTGGCTCGAATGCAACCTCACCAAGAAGGAGATCCTGCAGCTCTATCTCGACCGCATGTATATGGGCGGCGGCACGTTCGGCATCACAGCCGCGGCCAACTTCTATTTCGGCAAGGACATCAAGGATGTGACGCTCGCGCAGGCGGCGATGCTCGCGGGCCTCTTCAAGGCGCCGACGAAATACGCCCCGCACGTCAACCTGCCGGCCGCCCGCGCGCGCGCCAACCAGGTGCTGACCAACCTGGTCGACGCCGGCTTCATGACGGAAGGCCAGGTGCTTTCAGCAAGGCTGCATCCGGCGACCGTGGTGGACCGCGACGACCGGAAGAGCCCCGACTATTTCCTCGACTGGGCCTTCGACGAGGTGAAGCGCATCGTGCCGCGCGGGGCGACCCATTCGCTTGTCGCGCGGACCACGATCGACATGAACATCCAGCGCGCGGCCGAGGAATCGCTGGAATTCAACCTGCGCCAGTACGGCAAGCAGTATAACGCCTCTCAAGGCGCCATCGTCGTGCTCGACGCCACGGGCGCGGTGCGCGCGATCGTCGGCGGGACCGACTACGGCACCAGCCAGTTCAACCGCGCCACGCATGCCGAGCGCCAGGCGGGCTCCTCCTTCAAGCCCTATGTCTATGCGGTGGCAATGGAGAAGGGCCTGACGCCGGAGACCAAGATTTCCGGCGCGCCGATCAACTGGGGCGGCTGGTCGCCGGGCAACTATTCGAAGGGCGAAGGCGGCATTATGACGCTGACCGACGCGCTGGCGCACTCGGTCAACACCGCGGCCGTGCGGCTTGCCCACGACGTCACGGGCATACCGGCCGTGAAGAAGCTCGCCGAGGACATGGGCGTTGAATCGCCGCTCAACGGCCACAAGACCATGGTGCTCGGCACGTCGGGCATGACGGTGATGGACCAGGCGACCGGCTACAGCGTCTTCCAGAACGGCGGCATGGCCGGCACCCGCCACGGCATCATGCAGCTCACCGACCGTTCGGGAAAGGTGATCTGGGATTACGCGCATGACGGGCCGAAGCCGCACCGCGTGCTCTCCGAACAGGCGGTGGCGAAAATGAACTCGATGCTGGTGGCCGTCACCCAGCGCGGCACCGGCCGGCGCGCGCAACGGCCGATGACGCTCGTCGGCGGCAAGACCGGCACGACGCAATCCTATCGCGACGCATGGTTCGTCGGCTTCACCGGCAACTACACCTGCGCGGTGTGGATCGGCAATGACGACTATTCGCCGATGAACCGCATGACCGGCGGCACCGTGCCGGCCATGACGTGGGAGCGGCTGATGGCCTATGCGGAACAGAACATCGAGCTGAAGCCGCTCTTCGGCGTCGAGGATAGCCTGCTGACGCCGAAGGAGGTCGCCGACGCAACCGATGCTTCGGATCAGCCGCCGCAGGACGAGCGTCCGCGGCTCCTTTCCTCAGCCACGACGAAGGTGCTGAAAGACATCGCGAAGATGTTCGGCGAGGCTCCGGTGATCGACACGCCGATCGGTCCGGAGGCGCTGTCATCGCTCTGACCGGCTGGGCGTCCCGGCTTGCGCCGGTCCGTCCACGCCGGTAGAGCCTTCCATAGCGCATCGTTCCGGCCTTCATGCTTCGCACCGTCCTGCCAGTCTTCGCCGCTCTTGCCATCGCCATCGGCGGCGGCGCCTGGAGCGTGCGCTATGCGCTGGAGCGCGGGTTCGGCCTCGAGACCCTCACCGTCGGCCCGTGGCAGGCCTATCCGGATTTCGGCACGCCCGACGCCTCCGCCTACGCCAAGGCGGCGGTGGCGCGGCGCGGCGAGCTGCCGCTCGGCCAGGCCGAAGGCCTAGCCTTCGAGGCGTCCGGCGACAGTTCCGGCGCGGCGCTGATGCGAAACTGCAGCTATCGCATCTCAGGGGATGTGCCGACGGCGCGCTTCTGGACGCTCTACGCCGCCGATCCGTCGCTGACGCCGCTGCAGCCGGCGGGCATCCGGGCGGCTGCGCTCCAGTCCACCGCCGTCCTGCACGAGACCGACGAAGCCGTCGCCGTGACGGCCTCCCCTCACCCGGCGCCGGGCAACTGGCTTCCGCTTTCCGGATCGGGGCCAATGGTCCTGGTCTTCAGCCTTTACGATACGCCGATCGCAAGCAGCACCGAGATTTCGCGCGTGGTCCTGCCG
>JBQCFH010000003.1:0-4306 GCA_051959385.1 Rhizobiaceae bacterium
GAAAAGCACACCGGCAAGTTCGTCGAGGCGCATACGGGGACCCTTTTTCTTGACGAAATCGGCGACCTGCCGCTCGACGTGCAGGTGAAGCTGTTGCGCGCGGTGCAGGAGGGCGAGGTCGATCCTGTCGGCGGCCGTAACACGGTGAAGGTCGACATAAGGCTGATCTCGGCGACGCATCGCGACCTGTTGCAGCGGGTGCGGGACGGGCAGTTCCGCGAGGATCTGTTCTACCGGCTCAACGTCTTTCCGATCTTCGTGCCGCCGCTGCGCGACCGGCGCGAGGATATTCCCTTCCTCGTCGACCACTTCCTGCGCCGTGTCGGCTCTTCGGGACCCGCCGGGCCGGTGACGGGGATCACGCCGCAGGCGCTTTCCATGCTGAAGGCCTATGACTGGCCGGGCAACATCCGCCAGCTCGAAAACGCGGTGTTCCGTGCCGTCGTGCTGTGCGAGACCGGCCTGCTCGACCGCGACGAGTTCCCGCAGATCAGGGCGCAGCTCGACGGATTCGATCTTTCGGAGCACATGGATGCCGAAGCGCGGCTGGCGGAAAAGCGCGCCGTGGAAGCTTTGGCCGCGCCGCAGCCGCAGCAGCGCACTGCCTCGACGGAGGCGCGCACCAGTGCTCATTTCGGCATATTGCGGGCGCTTGACGACCGCGGCAACGTGCGCTCGCACGCCGATGTGGAACTGGAGATGATCCAGCTTGCCATCAGCCGCTATGGCGGCCAGATGAGCGAAGTGGCGCGCCGGCTCGGCATCGGCCGTTCGACGCTCTACCGCAAGCTCAAGGAGCACGGGATCGATCCCGAGGAGGGCCGGACGGCGAAGATGGCGTCCTGAGCCACCTTGCCGCCTCCGTTAAAATTCCCTAAGGATTGCGTTTACCATGCAGCGTGGCCACAAAAGGCGGTCACCAAAATGCCACGGTGTGACCGCATTTGGACTGAATAAGCATGGATTAACCATTACTGGCGATAGTGGGATCCGTTCCACGCGCCCGAATGTCGATCCTGGGGACATCGGTTGCCTGCAAGGCCTTCAGAATTGCACAGCCCGCACCAGACCGATGCCGCCCGAGAAAGGGCGGTCCATGGCGGCCTGACGCTGCTCCCCGCCTTTTTCGTCATGCTGATTGCGCTCCTCGTGGCGGCGCCGGCCGGCGCCGAGACGCGGGTCCTGAAGGTCATCAACCTCCATACGCGCGAAAGCGGCGAGATCGCCTTCAAGCGCGACGGGCACTACCTGCCGGACGGCCTGCGCAAGCTCAATTACATCCTGCGCGACTGGCGGAAGAACGAGACCATCACCATGGATCCGCGGCTCTTCGACCTGATCTGGACGGTTTACCAGAAGACCGGCTCGCACGAATATATCAACGTCGTCTGCGGCTATCGCTCACCTGGCACCAACGCGATGCTGAGAAGCCGCAGCCGCGGGGTCGCCCAGAAAAGCCAACACATGCTCGGCAAGGCGATGGACTTCTTCATTCCCGGCGTGCCGCTGGCGAAACTGCGGGCGATCGGGCTGAAGATGCAGGTCGGCGGGGTCGGCTACTACCCCACCTCCGGCTCGCCCTTCGTACACATGGATGTCGGCAGCGTGCGGCACTGGCCGCGCATGAGCCGTCAACAGCTTCTGGCGCTGTTCCCGGACGGCCGCACGCTGCATATCCCCTCCGACGGCAAGCCGCTTCCGGGATACGAACAGGCGCTCGCCGACTACCGCCAGCGCAACGGTGCGCCGCCGAGCGTCATGGTCGCCAGCGCCGAACGGAAGCACAAGGGCTTCTTCACCTCGCTCTTCGGCGGCGGCGCCGACGAGGCGGAGGACGAAAGCGAAGCGACGAGCGTCGCGACCGCCGCGCCCGCGCCGGCGAAAGAGGCGGCGCCTTCGTCGTCGCCGCCCGGCGTGGAGCTTGCCTCCCTTTCCGCCGGGAAGGGCGAGATGCCGAAGGTCGATGCGCCGGCCCTGCCGGACAAGGCGCCGCGGCCGGATGTCGACGTCGGCGCTCAGTCGCCGGAACTTGCGATGGCCGTGCCGCTGCCGACATGGCGTCCCGACTACACGCCCGAAAAAGTCCAGCCGGTTGCGGTGGTCGCGGCGGCGCCGGCAGCCGCGACGAGGAAAGACCAGATCATCGCCTTGCTGAAGCGCGAGGGCGCAAGGCTGAAGGAAGCCGCGGACCGCGCCGGTGGCCCAATGCAGGCCTATGCCGCACCCCTGCCGACGGCGCGGCCGGAGACGGCGACGATCGTGCCGGCCGTTGCGGCGCTGCCGCAGCCGAGGCCTGAATTCCTGCCTGAAAGCCGTTCGCTCAGTGCCATTCCCGCCGTGCTCACGCAGACCGACTCGTCCGGCAAGGGAGGCCGGGTCGGCCGGGCGACGGATTCGCAGCGTCTGGCGCTGCTCGCGATGGCGCCGGACGCCGATCCGGTCGTCGTCATTTCCTCCGGCGTGCGCACGACCGGCAAGGAAGGGCGGGTCTCGCCGGCCGAAGCGCGGCCGATGGCGCGAGCGCAGGTTGCGCCGGTGAAGCCCGATCTCGCGAAATGGGCGGTGCAGCCGCGCCTGCCGGTCGCGCCGGTCAGGACCAGCAGCGCAAGAGCGAAGGCCTTCGCCATGGTCCGTTCGAAGCCGGACTTCGTCTATACGGACGGCTTCCGCCAGGATAACTCCGGCGAGGACCCGCACCATTTCACCGGCTCGGCGGTGACTTTCCTCGCCATGGCGCGCTTCGAGACGAACTAGATTATCTTTGATTTGGGTGAGTTTGCTCCTCACCCTTAGCCTCTCCCGCAAGCGGGGTGAGGGGCGGCAACGTCGCGGCCAGCCTTCTTCTCCCCGCCTTGCGGGGAGAAGATGCCGGCAGGCAGATGAGGGCGGCACGTTCGTGCAAACCTGAACCGCTCCGAGCAGGTGCGAACCTCTGCTACTTCCGCAATTGCGCCGCCTGACGGGCAAGCGCGGTAACCGCGCTCCAGTCCTTCGCCTTGAGCAGTTCGTCGGGCGCCACCCACGAGCCGCCGACGCAGACGACGTTGGGGAGCGCCAGATAGTCAGGCGCGTTGGCCAGCGAAATGCCGCCCGTCGGGCAGAAGCGCATGCCGGAAAGCGGCGAGGCCAGCGATTTCAGGAAGGCGGCTCCGCCCGCCTGTTCCGCCGGGAAGAACTTCAGGATCGAATAGCCTTCCTCGCGGAGCGACATGATCTCGCTCGGCGTTATGCCGCCCGGGAGAAAGGGAACGTCGCTGGTGCGGGCGCAGTCGAGCAGTTCCTGCGTCGTGCCGGGACTGACGATGAAGCGCGCGCCTGCATCCACGGCGTGCTCGAAATTCCGCGCCGACAGGATCGTGCCGGCGCCGACCACCGCCTCTGGGACCTCGTCGGCGACCAGCCGGATGGCATCGATCGCGTCGCCGGTCCGAAGCGTGATCTCGATCGCAGGCAGGCCGCCGGCTGCGAGCGCCCGGGCGAGCGGAACAGCGTCGGCGAGGCGGTCGATCTTCAGAACCGGAATGACCGGCTGGCCTTCCAGGATCGGCAGGAGCTTGTCGGCTTTCTGGGGCATTGCTCTTCCCGCAAACGCTGTTTCGGCGAGAGGCCTAACAGAAGCGCCGGGGCAAGTCCACGAAGGCGGAGGCCGCTCTCACATCCGCCGGACCAGCGCCTGCACCGAACGCCATATGCGGCGGAGGAAGGCGAGGAGGGACGGCCTCTCGCGCACCGCCGCATCGAGGGCGGCGTAGGTCGCCGGGCCGACAATGCCGTCGTCGGCGAGACCTTGCGCGCGCTGGAAGGCCTTCACCGCGCGTTCCGTTTCCGGTCCGAAGATGCCGTCGGGTTGCGCGCCGTAACCGAGCGAGGTCAGCAACGCCTGCACGTCGGAGACGGCGCCGGAGCGCATTCCCCGGCAAAGAAGCTCGCGGCCCGAGGATCCGACCTTGCCGGCCGGCGTCGCGGCTCGCGGCTTGCCGCCGTATTCCGCATAGGCGGCGGCGATGCGCCCGTCATAGTTGGAGCGGGCGTAGAGCGGCCCGTTGTAACCCCGCGCAAAGGCTGCCCAATCCTGTCCCGCAAGGGCCGCCGACAGGCCTTCTCGCCGGATGAAGCGGACCATGATCTCCGCCTGGCCGGCCACGTCGCGGCGGGCGAGCGCCACCAGGTCGTCGACGGAGGCGAAGCCGAGCATCCGCCAATGCGCGCCCATGACCTGGCCGATGCCCCATGAAACGGATTCGTATGCCGCCTGCCGGTCGATGCGGGCGGCGCGGACGAGCAGGTTCCAGCGTCCTTCCTGGGA
>JBQCFH010000004.1:0-5279 GCA_051959385.1 Rhizobiaceae bacterium
CGAGGATGAGGAGCGCCATGAACGGCGTCGATTTCCAGATATCGACGATCAGCACGGCGGCCAGCGCCGTATCGGGTGAGGCCGTCCACGCCACGGGATGGGAAAGGATGCCGAGCCTCATCAGCAGGTCGTTCAGCATGCTGAACTGGTCGTTCAGCATCCACGCCCACATCTTGGCCGAGACGATGGTCGGCACCGCCCAGGGCACGAGCACAGCAGCGCGGACGATGCCTCGGCCGGGAAACTCGGCATTGAGCACCAGCGCGACGATCGTGCCGAAGACGGTCTCGAAGAACACTGATATGGCGGCGAACTTGACCGTGTTCCATACGGCGCGCCACCAGGCCGGATCGACCAGCAGGCCGGAAAAGTAGTGCCGGCCGCTTTCGAGCGTCAGCACATGGAAATAGTTGCGCAGGCCCACGAATTTCGCCGCGGCCAGATCGTCGAGCGAGGCGTCGGTCAGGCCGAACCAGATCGTGCGGGCAAGCGGCCAGGCGGCGACGGCGGCGAGCACGATCGCCATCGGCGCCAGGAACAGGATGGCGGCCGTGCCGCGGCGGCGGGCGAGTTTGCCGAAAGCGGTGCGTCTGGCGGGCGCTTCCGGCATCTACCACCCGCCTCCCTTGAGGTCGAGAAGCTGCGCCTTCAGGAGTTCCAGATTGCTAGCGGCGGTCCCCTCCCCGGAAAGCGTATTGTGGACGGCCGTCCAGAAATCGGAGGAGACCTCGTTGTATTTTGCGCCCGTCGCCGCCGTCGGCCGCGCGATGGCGCTTTCGAGCACCTTCTTCCAGCGCGGGATGATCGGCTGCTTTTCGGCGATCTCCGCGTCGTCATAGAGCGAGCGGAGCGTCGGCAGGCGCGAGCTTTTCAGCGCGCGGTATTTCTGGGCATGCGCCGAGGTGAGGAAGAGCGCAAGTTCGACTGCCGCCTTGGGGTGCCTGGAATATTTGGAGACGGCGAGGCTCCAGCCTCCGAGCGTTCCCGCCGGCGTGCCCCCCTCGCCGGCCGGCAGCGGGACTGCATCGAACTTGCCTTTTATGGGCGAATCCTCGCCGTTTCCGAGCGCATAGGCATAGGGCCAGTTGCGCATGAAGACCGCGTCGCCGCTCTGCCAGACGCCGCGCGATTCCTCCTCCTGGTAGGCGAGCACGCCGGGCGGGGCGATTGCGCCGATCCAGGATCTTGCCTGCTCGATCGCCTTTTCCGCCTTCGGATTGTCGACCGAGATCGTGCCGTCCGGCTCGACGATGTGCCCGCCGCCTTGCGAGGCGATCCATTCGAGCGCGTTGCAGGTGAGCCCTTCATAGGAAGCGCCCTGGAAGACGAAGCCCCACATCTTCGCGTTGCCGGCCTTGCGCTCACTCTCCGAGATTTCCTTGGCGGTCGCGGCCATCTCCGCCCAGGTTTTCGGAACCTCCTTGCCGTGTTTGTCGAGCAGGTCCTTGCGGTAATAGAGCGCCGGCGCATCGGCGAACATCGGCAGCGCCACCAGTCGTCCGTCGACTGTCTGCGAATCGAGAATGGCCTTGAACTCGTCCGGCGCCATATCCTTCGCGTAAGGGCCGAGATCGAGGAAATGGGTGGCAAGCTGCGGCGCCCAGATGATGTCGGTCTGGTAGACATCGATGTTGGCGTCGCGCGCCGCCAGCCACAGGCGAAATTGCGCGAACTGGTCCGGCGAGGAGGAGGGCATGGTCACGATGTTAACCGTGTGGCCGGTCTTCTGCCGGAATTCGGCGAGCAGCGCCCTTGTGTCCTTCAGATCGTTTCCCACCGAGCCGGTAACGATCGAAAGTTCCGCCGCCCCCGCCGCCGACCATGGGATGATCGCGGCCAGGATAAGCCGGGCGATGATCCTCGTGATACCCACCCTCCTCTCCGCTTTTCTCCTTCCAGTGGCACCTCTTCACCTAGGGCAGAGGTCGCGCACGGCGACCGATAGGCGGGCGGGCGGAATTGGGCTACGCTTCCGGCGCGAGGGCCGAACGATCGGAGGACCGGACGATGCTTCCCCTTTTCGATATGATCGCCAACGCCCAGAACGGTAACGGCATCGAGGCGCTGTCGCGTCAGTTCAGCCTTTCACAGGAGCAGACGCGCGCAGCACTCCAGGCGCTGATGCCGGCTTTCAGCCAGGGGCTGAAGCGCAACGCCGCGGATCCCTACGGCATCGTCAATTTCATGACGGCGATGGCGAGCGGCCAGCACGCCAGATATTTCGAGGATGCGGCGCGCGCCAACTCGCCCGAAGGCGTTGCCGAGGGGAACGGCATTCTCGGCCACCTGTTCGGCTCCAAAGAACTGAGCCAGGCCGTCACGGCGCAGGCGGCCGCCATGACCGGCATCGGCCAGAATATCCTGGACCAGATGCTGCCGGTGATCGCCTCGATGGTCATGGGCGGGCTCTTCAAGCAGTCGACCGGCCAGATGCCGGGCACGTCAACGGGCGGCGGGCTCCTTGGACAGATGATGCAGCAGATGATGCGTGCGGGCGGCATGCCGGGCCAGCAGCCGCCATCTTCCGGCGACGGCACGGGAGCGGAAAATCCCTTCGGAAAAATGCTCGAAGTCATGTTCGGCGCCGGACAATCGGCCCCGGGCGGCATCGGCAATATGGCCGACAATCCATGGGGCAGGATGATGGAGGAGATGCTTGGCGGCGCCCGCCCCTCGCTCGAGCCGGCTCCCGAACCGCCGACGAACCCGAGCGGACGTCCGCGCAATCCCTATGACGATCTCTTCGGCAAGATGTTCGAGGCGGGCAGCGATGTCCGCGACGAGCATGAGAAGGCGATGAGCTCGATCTTCGACCAGTTCATGAAGGGCATGGACCGGCGGGGGTAAGTCAGGCTGATGAGGTTGAACCCTCTTCCAGGCCGACCACCCCCACCGGCCCTTCGGGCCACCTCCCCCTCGAAGGGGGAGGAAAGCGGCGAGGCCGGCGCTTTCCCTCCCCTTCCAGGGGAGGGTCCGGCCGATAGGCCGGGGGTGGGGTGAGCAGAGCGGAAAACGTCAAGGCCTCGAGGCTTATACTCAGCCCAAGTAATCGGCCCTCTAAGCCCTGCTAACAAGGGCAGGAGAGATTAGCTCGCCGGATTGGCAGTCATCTCCAAAAACAGAAAGCGCCGGGATTGCTCCCAGCGCCTCCCTGTCAATTCAGAACCACCGGGGGCAGTCCTGATGTTGACGGTCCGAAAGATCATGCACTTTTGCAAACGCATTGTCTTCCGGATCGCTCCTGCGCCGCCGAAGCTTCGCAGGGCGCGCCATCGAAGGACTACCGGCCTTCATGGCAGCATCGGTCCAACCTCGGCGTTTGCAATCGCCGATGTCGGCTCCCGCCGGTCTCCGGAATGCGCATCGTCCGGCGAACCGTCGGATGCTCCCTCCCGGGCGGGTCTCTGGAAACTCCAAGGTTCGATCCGCCGACCAAGCGAACCATCCATTGGGTCCTGAGATGATGTGAGGTTAGCGCCGCCTCTCGCTGCCGCCAATGGCCGCGCGCCTGTGGAAAATGTGGTTAACGGGCACAACCGAACGAAAAAGCCCGGCCCTTGCGGGCCGGGCAGCGAGCAGGCAACCGGTGGGAGCCGGTAGGGGAGTTGAGATGCCTGCAATGCGAATTCGCGCGTCTCAGCACACCCGGCGCGCGGCGTCCTCGCGGGCGGAAACGATGGAACCGAGACAGGCCGTCGGATCGACGCCGAGCGGCGAGCGCACGGCAACGTGAAGGTCGGTGCGGGTCAGCCCGATATCGGCAAGCTCGAGGTCGGTCATGGCGCCGAGGCGGTAGATCTCGCGGCGGTTTTTCAGCGCACGGAGGTATATCGATACGGATTGGAACACGCGCACGAGCACCGCCGGGCGCGGGGCCTCGGTCGCGGACGGGGCTGCATGTTCGAGCGTCGACATTTCCATGCTCCTTCAGTGGCGGCGCGTGGCGCGGCCGGCGCTGGGAGGATGCGCATCGCCGCGATTTTTCGCGCCTTTCGGTGGACCATGAAACTATGCCGCCGCCCCATTGATTAGTCGAGCGTATGTTTTTAATCTTTGGCATCAACTATTCTGATGGGAGAGCCTAATGGCCACGCCACTCGACCTCGACCAGCTCCAGACCTTCATCGCCATTGCCGATACCGGCAGCTTCACCAAGGCGGCCGATGACGGGCACCGGACCCACTCGGCGGTTTCCATGCAGATGCGGCGCCTCGACGAGCGCATCGGCAAGCCGCTCTTCGAGAAGGAGGGACGGACCAACCGGCTGACCGACGAGGGCGAAAGGCTGCTCGTCTATGCGCGCCGCCTGATGCAGCTCAACCGCGAGACGCTGGCCGCCTTCGACGACACCCAGCTCGAGGGTCATATCCGCATCGGCACGCCGGACGACTATGCCGACCGCTTCCTGCCCGAGATCATGGCCCGTTTCGGCCGCTCCAACCCGCTGGTCGAGCTCTCGGTCGTCTGTGAACCGAGCCCCAATCTCGATGCGCTGATCCGGCGCGGCGCGCTCGACATCGCGCTGGTGACGCAGAACGATGAGGTGCGGCATTCCGAGGTCGTGCGCCGCGAGCCGCTTCTGTGGGTCTCCTCCGCCAACCATTCGATGCATGAGGCGGAAGTCCTGCCGATGGCCTTCGGCCGGCCGGGCTGTATCTGGCGGCAGGCGGCCTGCGACGTGCTCGACCGCATGGGCCGCGAATATCGCATTCTGTTTACGAGCTGGTCGGCGACCGTCGTCGCCGCGGCGGTGCTCTCCGGGCTTGCCCTCTCCGTCCTGCCGGAATGCGCTTTGAGGCCGGGCATGCGCGTGCTCGGCGAAGCCGACGGGTTCGGCCGCCTGCCGGATTGCCAGATCGGCATCATGCGCGGCCACACCGGCCACACCGAGATCGTGGAGGCGCTGGCCCGCCACATCGCCGAAAGCCTCGACAACATCTCCGTGCCGGCGCCCGACGAGGCGGGCAGCTTCGATTTCGCCGCCTTCACGGCCGCGCGCGGCAGGCGGCTGCGGCCTAGCCATATTTTGCCAGGATGGTGAGGGCTGGACAATGCCGGCTTTGTGCCCTGCGCCACGGCCGATTTCCACCCGGTGGATAATCGGCTAAAATCGCTCCGCCGTCCGCCTGCGGGAAGTAATCTCGCGGTAAGCCATCCGGCATACGATGCACGGATTTCGTGCGAAAGGGGGGGCGCGATGAAATCGCTTTCGCGTTATGCGATCGAGAAGCCGATATCATTGGCGCTGGTCATGGTCGTGGCGCTTGCCATGCTGCCCG
>JBQCFH010000005.1:0-21998 GCA_051959385.1 Rhizobiaceae bacterium
TCCGATCCGGTGACGGCGGCGGCGCCGTTCGCTGCGGGCTGGTCGGTCAGCTGCACCATCCAGCTCGACTGCTTGCCCGTATCGTATTCCTTGAAGCCGGCGCGCTGGAACCCGCGCGCGAAGCAGTCGTTGACGCCGGCAATCTTGAACTCCTTGTCGGCGACGCACATGTTGATCGGCCCGTCCCAGCGGCCGCCATGGTCGGCGTCCTCGGCATAGAGATAGTAATAACGCGAGGAGAGCGGGCCCTCGATCAGCGTCTTGCAGCTCGATCCCTCGATATGCCACCAGCCTTCCGTCACCCAGCCGGCCTTGGCCCGGTAGCCGATGGCGACGCCGACGAGGTTCTGCGTCGCGTTGCAGACACGGAAATCGGCCAGTGCCGGCGTCGAGAAGAGCCCGGCGCCGCCCGCGCATGCCGCCGCGACAAGGGCGAGAACCGCCCCGCGGCGCCCCCGCTTCGCTGCTGCGGAACCCAATTCCATGCCGCGTGCCTGTGAAAACCCCATTTTCCGAGATGCCCCTTTTCGAAGATAGCCCGGTCCGTGTCAACGCGGCGGCGCTCGTTAGCGCAACGCTCCCGCCGATTTCCGTTCACACGGATTCGTTGGAAAGATTGGCGAAACAGCGGCATTGCGCCGACGCCGCCTTCGTGAAATGACCGGCCCTGATTGCAAGGCACGACCAGAAGAATGACGCGCTCATCCCAGTTTTCCCCTTTCCAGCTTATCGAAGGCGACCGCGGCGGCGGCATGCTGCTCCTCGCCGACCATGCCGGTCGCGACCTGCCGGACGAATATGGTAGCCTGGGCTTGCCCGAGGCCGAATTCGAACGGCACATCGCCTATGATATCGGCGTCGAAGGGGTGACGCGGCGCCTTGCCGCGCTGACGGGCGCACCGGCGCTGATGGCGCGCTTTTCGCGACTCCTCATCGATCCGAACCGGGGCGAGGACGATCCGACGCTCATCCGCCAGCTCTATGACGGGACCGTAGTTCCCGGCAATTATCCGATGTCGGCGGCGGAGCGTGAGCGGCGGCTCGACGCGTTCTACCGCCCCTATCACGACGCCGTCGCCTCCCTCACCGCCTCGGTGGCGGAGAAGAGCCGCAAGGCGCCGTTCATCTTCTCCGTCCACTCCTTCACCCCGCGCATGCAGGGCTTCGAGCGGCCGTGGCATGTCGGAATCCTTTGGGACAGCGACAATCGCGCCGTCGACCCGCTGCTTGCCGCGCTGAGAGCCGAGAAGGGTCTCATTGTCGGCGACAACGAGCCTTATGACGGAGCGCTCCGCGGCGACACGATGTTCAAGCATGCGATCGTCAACGGCTTCGCCCATGCCCTCATCGAGATCCGCCAGGACCTCATCCGCGAGGAAGAGGGGCAAAGGGAATGGGCCGAGCGCCTGGCGCCCGTTCTTGAAGCGATCAATCAACGACCCGATATCCACGAGGTGAGGCGGTTCGGTTCCCGAACCGGGCCGCTTTAGAGGACTTTCGCCATGACCGAATTAAGCAAGGAACAGCGGCGCGATTTCGAGGCGGCCGCCTTCCGCACGCTCGTAAATCATTTGCGCGAGCGCACCGACGTGCAGAACATCGACCTGATGAATCTCGCCGGCTTCTGCCGAAACTGCCTGTCGAACTGGTATCGCGATGCGGCCGAAGCCGCAGGCGTGGAACTTTCGAAGGAAGAATCGCGCGAGATCATCTACGGCATGCCCTACGATGAATGGCGCGCCAAGCATCAGACCGAGGCTGGAGAGGCCAAGACGGCCGCCTTCGAACGCAACCGCCCGAAGGAATAGCCCTCGTTTTCATCATCCGGTTTGCCCTTGACCGGCCTGGCATGGTCGGGCATCGAAGCCGCCGTTTTCCGTTGCGGCTTCGCTGAGTCGCGGCGCAATCCATGCGGAGAGTGAAATGGCCGATGAAGTAACCGACAGCAGCCAGACCGTTGCCGCCGGTCAGTTGAGGGCGTTTATCGAGCGCATCGAGCGGCTTGAGGAGGAAAAGCAATCGCTCGCCGACGACATCAAGGATGTCTACGCCGAAATGAAAGGCACCGGCTTCGACACCAAGGCCGTGCGCACGATCGTCAGGCTGCGCAAGAAGGACCAGGCCGAGCGGCAGGAGGAGGAAGCGATCCTCGACCTCTACAAGGCTGCGCTCGGCATGGCCTGAGCGCAACTGCCGCGGAAGAACAAGGCCGCTCCGGTCCGCGGACTCCTAGACTAAAGAAGCGCAGCCGGCATTTGTCGAAAAGGCAAAAGCCTATTATTCCGGAATCGCTGAGCGTTTCGGAGGATAGGACGTGGACTGCGCGATACTCGACGATTACCAGGAGGTCGCGCTCGGCATGGCCGACTGGAGCGGGCTTGCCGGCAAGGTGAGGCTGCAAGTCTTCGCCGAGCACATCGAGCCGCAGGATCTCGCCCGAAGGCTCGCCGATTTCGAGATCATTGTCGCCATGCGCGAGCGGACGGTCTTCGACGAGGCGCTCCTCGCGCGCCTACCGAAGCTGAGGCTGCTCGTCACCACCGGCATGAACAACGCCTCGATCAACATGAAGGCGGCGGAAAGGCTCGGCATCCTCGTCTGCGGCACGCGCGGCGTGGTTGGCCCCGCCGCCGAACTGGCCTGGAGCCTGCTGCTTGCGCTGACGCGGAACATCCCCCTGGAAACCGCCAATCTTCGCGCTGGCGGGGATCCGTGGCAGCTCTCGGTCGGCACCGGCCTGCAAGGCAGGACGCTCGGCGTCGCCGGCGTCGGCAAGCTCGGCCGGCTCACCTGCGGCTACGGGAAGGCCTTCGGCATGGACGTGCTCGGCTGGTCGCGCAGCCTGACGGAGGAGAAGAGCCGGGAACTGGGCATCGGCTATGCGGCGACCCTTGACGACCTTCTGCAGCGCTCCGACGTCGTCTGCCTGCAGCTGACGCTGACAAGCGAGACGCGCGGCATCATCGGCCGCCGCGAGCTCGGCCTGATGCGTCCGGGCGCGATCCTGGTCAACACCGCGCGCGGGCCCCTTGTCGACGAGGCGGCGCTCATCGAGGCGCTGGAAGAGGGCCGGCTCGCCGGCGCGGCGCTCGACGTCTTCGATCGTGAGCCGCTGCCGCCGGACCACCCTTTCCGCGTCCTGCCCAACGTGGTGGCGACGCCGCATCTCGGCTATGTGACCGAGGAGACCTACCGCGTCTTCTTCGGCGATGCCGCCGAGGATATCGCGGCTTGGCTTGCCGGCAATCCGCTGCGCGCCTTGAATGCACCGGCCGCCGGAAGGAGTGCGTCATGAGCCGGGAACAGTCTCGCCAGCACGAAGGCGGATACGACTATATCGTCGTCGGCGCCGGCTCGGCCGGCTGCGTCTTGGCCAACCGCCTTTCCGCCGACCCGAAGAACCGCGTCCTGCTGCTCGAGGCCGGCGGAAAGGATAGCTGGCACTGGATCCACATCCCGATCGGCTACCTCTACTGCATGGGCAATCCGCGCACCGATTGGATGATGCGCACCGAGCCCGACCAGGGACTGAACGGGCGCACGCTCGCCTACCCGCGCGGCAAGGTGCTGGGCGGCTGCTCCTCCATCAACGGCATGATCTACATGCGCGGCCAGGCGAAGGACTATGATGGCTGGCGGCAAAAGGGGAATGTCGGGTGGGGCTGGGACGACGTGCTGCCCTATTTCAAGAAGTCGGAGGACAACTGGCGCGGTTCGGGCGAGTTGCATGGCGCCGGCGGGGAATGGCGGGTCGAGAAGCAGCGTCTTTCCTGGCCGATCCTCGACAGTTTCCGCGAAGCGGCAAAGGAACTCGGCATCCCCGAGACCGACGACTTCAATCGAGGCACCAACGAGGGGGCCGGCTATTTCGAGGTGAACCAGAAGCGCGGCATCCGCTGGAGCACGGCGAAGGCCTTCCTGCGCCCTGCCCTTTCGCGGCCGAATCTGAGGCTGATCACCGGCGCCCTCACCGAGCGGATCGTCGTAGAAAATGGCCGCGCCGTCGGCGTCGAGTTCACGCAGGGCGGCCGTCCCTGCAGCGCAACGGCAAAAGGCGAAGCCATCCTTGCGGCCGGCGCGATCAACACGCCGAAGCTTTTGGAACTGTCCGGCATCGGCAGGGGCGACGTGCTCCAGGCCATCGGTGTGGAGGCTCTCAGGGAGATGCCCGGCGTCGGCGAGAATTTGCAGGACCATCTGCAGTTGCGCACGATCTACAGGCTCGGCAAGGGCCGCACGCTGAACCAGCGGGCGGGCAATTTTTTCGGCAAGGCGGCGCTTGCCCTGGAATATGCGCTCTTCCGCTCCGGTCCGCTGTCGATGGCGCCGAGCCAGCTCGGCATCTTCACGAAAAGCGATCCGCGCCTCGAGACGCCCGATCTCGAATATCACGTGCAGCCGCTCTCGACCGACAAGCTCGGCGATCCGCTTCATCCCTTCCCCGCCGTCACCGCGTCGGTCTGCAATCTCAGGCCCGAGAGCCGCGGCAGCGTGCATATGGCCGAGAAGAAGGCGGATGCTCATCCGCTGATCCGGCCGAACTATCTGTCGACGCCGAATGACCGCGCCGTAGCGGTGCGGGCGCTGAGGCTGACGCGCGAATTGATGAAGACGAAGGCGATTGCGCCTTTCGCGCCGAGCGAAATGCTGCCCGGCGAGGAATTCCAGAGCGACGAGGAGCTTGCCCGCAAGGCGGGCGACATCGGTACGACGATCTTTCACCCCGTCGGCACCTGCAAGATGGGCAACGATCCCCAGTCGGTGGTCGACGCGCGGCTGAGAGTGCACGGCATCGGCGCCCTGCGCGTGGTAGACGCATCGATCATGCCGACCATCACATCCGGCAACACCAATTCGCCCGTGATCATGATCGCGGAGAAGGCCTCAGAGATGATTCTCGCGGATGCGAGACGATCGGCCGCCTAAGGAATGGAGGAATTCGGGTGTTTCTCAGCAATCAGGATATCGCCGATCTCGTTGCCTGGCGCCGCAGGCTGCACCAGCGTCCCGAACTCTCGGGCGAAGAGAGCGAGACGGCGAAGGAAGTCGAAGCCTTCCTCTCCTCCACAGGGCCCGATCGCGTGATCGCCGGCCTCGGCGGGACCGGCCTCGCGCTGATCTACGAAGGTGCGGAAGCCGGGCCCACGGTTCTCTTCCGCGCGGAGCTCGACGCGCTGCCGATCGAGGAACGCGGCGACGTTCCCCACATCTCCCAGACCCCGGGCAAGGCGCATCTGTGCGGCCATGACGGCCATACGGCGACGCTTGCCGCCCTCGGCCGCGGCTTCGGCCGGCAGCGTCCGAAGCGCGGTCGCGTCGTGCTGATGTTCCAGCCCGCCGAGGAGACCGGCGCCGGCGCGGCAGCCGTCATCGCCGACCCGCGTTACGCGGAAGCGATCGCGCCTGACTATGCCTTCTCGCTGCACAACTGGCCGGGCATTCCACTCGGCCATGTGTCGGTCGCGCCAGGGCCGGTCAACTGCGCCTCGCGCGGCATGAAGATCGTGCTCGACGGCAAGACCGCGCATGCGTCCATGCCCGAGACCGGAATTTCGCCGATGAACGCCGTGTCGCGGCTGATGCCGGCGCTGACGGCGCTCAGCCAGGGCAATGTCCAATCGCCCGATTTCGCGCTGGTGACGGTGACGCACGCCTCGATGGGCGCGCCTGCCTTCGGCGTGGCGCCGGGCGCAGCCGAGATATGGGCGACGCTCAGGACTCAGGTGGATGCGCGCATGGCGGCGCTCTGCGAGGCCGCAGAGGCGCTGGTGCGGCAGGAGGCGGAGAAGGCGCGCCTCTCCTTTGACATCTCCTACCACGACATATTCCGCCATTGCGAGAACGACCCGGATGCCGTCGCTCACCTCACCTCGGCGATGGAGGCGGAGCAGGTGACCTACGACGGCAGCGGACTGCCGATGCGGCCTTCCGAGGACTTCGGCCGCTTCGGCGACGCCGCGAAATCGGCGATGTTCTTCCTTGGATCGGGCAAGAATTATCCGGCGCTGCATAACCCGGACTATGATTTTCCCGACGACCTCATCCCCATCGGCGCGCGGGTGTTCATGCGCACCGCGCGCAATCTGCTGGGATGAGTTGTCGTTCCGGTGAGGAGATGATGACGCTCTTGCAATCGTGTGCTTCGGCCGACTAAATGGCGGTCGTGGACTAAACCGTTGCCGGCGCAGGCCTTTACGGCGCTCACCGCAATCTTGAGCCCGTCGCATCCCGAATTTCGATTGCTCGCGCTGTCATGATCTCCAACAAAGCAAAATACGCCCTGCGCGCTCTGGTCGCTCTCGCGCAGGCTAAGGAGGACAGCCTGGCGATTCCCGAGATCGCCCGGCGCCAACACATTCCCCGTAAATTCCTGGAGCAGATCCTGCTCGAGCTGAAGCGCGGAGGCTTCGTCGCCAGCCGTCGCGGCAAGGTGGGAGGCTACGTGCTGCTCCGCCAGCCCGACGAGATCACCTTCGGCGAGATATTGCGTCTCGTCGACGGGCCGATCGCTCCCCTGCCGTGCCTCAGCAAGACCGCCTATCAGCGCTGCGCCGATTGCGACGGAGAGGAGAGCTGCGAGGTCCGGCGGGTGTTCGCGCGCGTGGCCGACGCCAGCCGCGCGGTGCTCGACCGCACCACCCTCGCCGACACCTTGGCGGCCGAAGGACAAGCAATGGCTTTGCCCGAAGCGGCCAAATAAGGACAAAATCTTTCGATAAGGGGCTTGCGAAAGGTCGTCCAGGGAATTTCTATACACTACCGAACCGATAGAGTTTCGACTGCCAACCATGGAGGCAGCTATGACTCGCAACGGTAAGTCGCTTCTCTTCACGGCCGTGCTTACGGCGATGGCGCAATTCGGCGGACTAGCCATTGCCTTCGCTGATACGACTCTCCTCAACGTGTCCTACGATCCCACGCGCGAGCTCTACAGGGAGTTCGACGCCGCTTTTGCCGCCAAGTGGAAGAAGGACACCGGCGAAACCGTCAGGATCCAGACCTCGCATAACGGCTCCGGCGCTCAGGCGCGTTCCGTCATTGACGGGCTGCCGGCCGACGTCGTGACGCTGGCGCTCGAAGCCGACATCGACGCGATCGCCGAGAAGACCGGCAAGATACACGCCGATTGGCGCAGTCGGCTCCCCAACAACAGTGCGCCCTATACGTCGACGATCGTCTTCCTGGTGCGCAAGGGCAATCCGAAGGGCATCAAGGACTGGGGCGACCTGATCGGGGACGGCGTCCAGGTGATCACGCCAAATCCGAAGACGTCCGGCGGCGCGCGCTGGAATTTCCTGGCGGCCTGGTCGTGGGCCCGCAACCAGTATGGCGGGGACGACAAGAAGGCTGAAGCCTTCGTGGCCCAGGTCTACAGGCACGTGCCGGTCCTCGATACCGGCGCGCGAGGCGCCACCACCACCTTCGTGCAGCGCGGCATCGGCGACGTCCTCATCGCCTGGGAGAACGAGGCCTTCCTGGCGCTTGACGAGCTCGGCCCCGACAAGTTCGACATCGTCGTGCCATCGGTCTCGATCAAGGCTGAACCGCCCGTGGCGCTGGTCGACGGCAACGTCGACGCCAAGGGCACGCGCAAGGTGGCCGAAGCTTATCTCGAATATCTCTATTCCGACGAAGGCCAACGCATCGCGGCAAAGAACTACTACCGGCCCTACAAGCGGGAAGCGGCGGACCCGGCCGATCTCAAACGGTTTCCCGACCTGAAGCTGACGACCATCGATGATTTCGGCGGATGGAAGAAGGCGCAGCCGACCTTTTTTGGCGACGGGGGCGTCTTCGACCAGATCTACAAACCGAGGCAATGACATGGCGACTGCCCTCGCGCAAAGAGCGTGGCGGTTCCGGCGGTCGAGCGTTATTCCGGGTTTCGGGCTGACGCTCGGCTTCTCGATCCTCTACCTCTCCTTGATCGTGCTGATCCCGCTTGCCGGCGTCGTATGGCGCTCCGCCTCGCTCGGCTGGCCGGAATTCTGGCGCATCGCCAGCGATCCCCGCACGCTCGGCGCTCTGAAGATGAGCTTCGGCGGCGCGCTCGCCGCCGCCCTGGTCAACACCGTCTTCGGCACGCTGGTCGCCTGGGTTCTGGTCCGATACCGCTTCCCCGGGAAACGCGTCGTGGACGCGATGGTGGACCTGCCCTTCGCGCTGCCGACAGCGGTCGCCGGCATAGCGCTCACCACGCTTTACGCGCCGAACGGCTGGATCGGCGGGCTCTTGGCGCCGCTCGGCCTGAAGGTTTCCTATACGCCCTTGGGCATCATCGTCGCGATGGTCTTCATCGGCATGCCGTTCGTCGTGCGCACCGTGCAGCCGGTCATGGAAGACATCAACCGCGAAGTCGAGGAAGCCGCGGCCACGCTCGGCGCTCACCGGGGCCAGACCGTCGGCCGCGTCATCCTGCCGGCCCTGGCGCCTGCCATCCTCACCGGCTTTGCGCTCGCCTTCGCCCGGGCTGTCGGGGAATACGGCTCGGTGATCTTCATTGCCGGCAATATTCCCTACGTCTCCGAGATCGCGCCCCTCCTCATCATCATCCGGTTGGAGGAGTACAATTACGCGGCCGCCACCGCTATCGCTACTGTGATGCTGGCGATCTCCTTTGCCATGCTGTTCGTCATCAACCTGATCCAGGCCTGGAACCGCAGGAGGTTCGGATATGGCAGTTGATCAGCTTCCGCTGGCCGGCAGTGTTCCGGCGCTGCGACGGCCGCGTTCCCCCGTCACCGAAAGCCCATCCACCCGGATCGCGCTGACGGCCGTGGCGCTCCTGTTCCTCGCGGTTTTTCTCGTCCTGCCGCTCGTCATCGTCTTTCTGCAGGCCTTCGCGAACGGGGCCGGCGCCTATTTCGCGGCCTTGAGCGAACCGGATGCCATGGCCGCGATCCGCCTGACCCTGCTTGTCGCGGCGATCGCCGTGCCGCTCAATCTCGTCTTCGGTGTCGCAGCGGCATGGGCGGTGGCCAAGTTCGAATTCAAGGACAAGGCGTTTCTCGTCACGCTGATCGACCTGCCCTTTTCCGTGTCCCCGGTGATATCGGGGCTGGTCTATGTGCTGCTTTTCGGCTCGCAGAGCCTGCTCGGGCCCTGGCTGACGGCGCATGGCGTGTAGATCCTGTTCGCAGTGCCCGGCATCGTCCTCGCCACCGTCTTCGTCACCTTTCCTTTCGTCGCCCGCGAACTGATCCCCTTGATGGAGGATCAGGGCACGGCGGACGAGGAAGCGGCGCTGTCGCTGGGAGCTTCGGGCTGGCAGACCTTCCGGCGGGTGACCCTGCCAAACATCAAATGGGGACTGCTCTACGGCGTCCTCCTGTGCAACGCCCGCGCGATGGGCGAGTTCGGTGCGGTGTCGGTCGTGTCCGGCCATATACGCGGCCTGACCAACACCATGCCGTTGCAGGTTGAGATCCTCTACAACGAATACAATTTCGCCGGCGCCTTCGCCGTGGCTTCGCTCCTGGCGCTGCTCGCCCTGGTAACGCTGATCGTCAAGACGATACTGGAATTCCGGTACGGCGATGCGCTCGCCGGAACGGCGCGGCACTAAGGACGCCAGGAGAAACCCATGGACCTTTCGATCCGCAATGTACGCAAGGAATTCGATCGCTTTCCGGCGCTGGAGAACGTTTCTCTCGACATACGCTCCGGCGAGTTGATCGCCCTTCTGGGGCCGTCCGGCTCCGGCAAGACGACATTGCTCAGGCTGGTCGCCGGCCTCGAACATCCGACGGAGGGGCAGGTGCTTTTCGGCGGAGAGGACGCCTCGCTGAAGACCGTGCAACAGCGCAACATCGGCTTCGTCTTTCAAAGCTATGCCCTTTTCCGCCACATGACCGTCCTCGACAATGTCGGCTTCGGCCTCAGCGTGCGCCGCGGAGCGCGTCGGATGGCCAGGGCGGAAATCGAGGAGCGGGCGAGCAAACTGATCGATCTCGTCCAGCTGTCGGGGATGGAGCGGCGCTATCCGCACCAGCTTTCCGGCGGGCAGAGGCAGCGCGTGGCGCTGGCGCGCGCCATGGCCATCGAACCGAGCGTGCTTCTGCTCGATGAGCCCTTCGGCGCGCTCGACGCCAAGGTGCGCCGCGAACTCAGGAGCTGGCTGCGCGAAATACACGACGCCACCGGGCACACCACCCTGTTCGTCACCCACGACCAGGAAGAGGCGCTCGAGCTCGCCGACCGTGTTGTCGTGATGAACCAGGGCAGGATCGAGCAGGTCGGCACGGCGGACGATGTCTATGACGAGCCGAATTCGCCCTTCGTCTTCGGCTTCATCGGCGAATCGAGCAGCTTGCCGGTCCGCATCGAGGCCGGCCAGATCTGGTTCGAGGACCGGCCGATCGGCCTGCGATCCGGCAGCGCGCCGGAGGGCAAGGCGCTTCTCTATTTCCGGCCGCAGGAGGTGGAATTACTGGAGGGCTGCAGCGGCTGCATAGCCGGAACGGTAGCGGCCAGCCGTCGCGTTGCCGGCAAACGGCGTCTCGAACTGGAGATCGGCGGATATCGGGAGCGCGTGGAGATCGAAGTGCCTGCCGGCCATCCCGCCGCCGCCAAATCGCGCATCACCTTCCGGCCGGAGAAGTGGCGGCTGTTCGGCACGCCGGACGAGGCAGCTCGCCCCGCCAGCCGGATTGCCCGCGCGGCCTAGAACGAGTTGCATTCAATGGAATCAATTCTGTTTCTCGGGCGGCGAGGCGATCCGACAGGATCGACGCGAGGTCGTTGTGGGGCATCGCCCGAGCGCCTCGACGAACCGGGCGCCCGCCGCCCGGAAACCCGAAGGGCCGGGCGCTTTCGGGCCAAATCCTTCGGGCTTCGTCTTGGCCGTACTCCCGGTACGACCGCGCCGAAGCCCTCGACCCCCGGGTCCGGCCTTTGGCCGGCCCGAGGACAGGCTAGGGCCCGAAATCGCTCCGGCAGAATGGTTCCATTTGAATGCAACTCGCTCTAGCCTAGGCCGGCTTGAAATCGAGCGCTACGCCGTTGATGCAGTAGCGCAGGCCGGTCGGCGGCGGGCCGTCCTCGAAGACATGGCCGAGGTGGCTGCCGCAATTGGCGCAGTGCACCTCGGTGCGCACCATGCCCCAGCTCCGGTCGGTCGAAGTTTCCACCGAGCCCGGCACGGGGTCGTTGAAGCTCGGCCAGCCGGTGCCGGACTCGAATTTCAGCTTGGATTCGAACAGCGTCTGGCCGCAGCCGGCGCAGGTGAACGCTCCCGCGCGCTTCTCGTGCAGCAGCGCGCAACTGCCCGGGCGCTCGGTGCCGTGCTCGCGCATGATGTGGTACTGCTCCGGCGTCAGCCGGGCGCGCCATTCGGCGTCGGTCAGGGTGAAGGGGAAGCTTTGCTGGTCCATTTTCGCTCCTTCCGCTCCGCTATAGAAGCGGAGCCGTTCCGCCGCCAAATGTAGGCCCCCGACCGGGCAAGCGGAAGAGCGGCGCAGGACCGCACGCCGGCGCAGACCGCTCACATGTGCGTCATGTGAAAAAGAGCCAGCCGGCGAAGAGGAAGGTCGGGATCAGCACGCAGCCGGACCACAGCATATAGCCGAAGAAATGCGGCATGCGCACCTCGTGGCGGCGGGCGATGGCGTAGACCATGAAATTGGGCGCGTTGCCGATATAGGAATTGGCGCCCATGAAGACCGCGCCCGACGAGATCGCGGCGAGCACGGCCGCGCCCTCCGTCATCAGGCGATGCGGATCGCCGCCGGCAAGATCGAAGAAGACCAGATAGGTCGGCGCGTTATCGAGAAAGGAGGACAGCCCGCCCGTGAGCCAGAAATAGGCGAGCGGGTTGGCCGTGCCGTCCTGTCGCGTCACCAGCGCGACGAGCGGCGCAAGCGCGCCCTCCGAGCCGGCATGCAGCATCGCGGTCACCGGAATGAGGCACACGAAGATGGCGGCGAACAGTTTCGCCACCTCGACGATCGGACCCCATTCGAACCGGTTGGCGCGGCGGTATTCCTTGCGGCTGACGGCGAGCGACAGAAGCGCCATCGCCAGCACGATGAAGTCACGCGCCAAATCCTGAAGCTCGAGTTCGACACCATAGATCGAAACCGAGATTCCCGGCTTCCACCAGGCCGACATCAATATGGCTCCGATGACGCCGGCAAGCAGCGGCAGGTTTGGAAGCCCGCGCAGCCGGATCTTCGAATCGGGCGTCGGGTCCTTGATCTTGGGCATGCCTTCCTCGCGCACATGGAAATACCAGTCGATGACGAGGAACACGGCGAGCACGATCGCCATAACGAGCGCCGTCTCTTCCAGAAGATGCTCGGTCGTCCAGAAGAAGTCGACGCCGCGCAGGAAGCCGACGAAGAGCGGCGGGTCACCGAGCGGCGTCAGCGAGCCGCCGATGTTGGAAACGAGAAAGATGAAGAAGATCACGACGTGCGCGTTGAACGGCCGGTTGTCGTTGGCGCGTATCAGCGGCCGGATCATGATCATCGACGCGCCGGTGGTCCCGACGAAGGATGCCAGGATCGCCCCGATCAGGAGAAGCCCGGCATTGACCAGCGGCGTGCCGTGGATGTTGCCGGCGACCAGCATGCCGCCGGCGATGGTGAAGAGCGCGAAGAGCAGGATGATGAAGGGAATGTATTCTAGGATGATCGTGTGCAGCGCCGCGGTCGCGGCGAGCGAAGGACCGGCCCAGAACGCCAGCGGAACGATGGCGAGCGCCCCCCAGAAGGCCGAGAACTTGCCGTAATGATGCTCCCAGAAATGCGGATAGAGGATCGGGCCACTCGCGATCGAGAGCAGCAGGCCGGCGAAGGGCAGCGCCCACAGGAGCGACATGCTCTGGCCGGGCAACCCGGCGGCCCCGGTCGCATCGGCCGCGAATGCCGGCGAAGCGGCTGCGCAAAATAAGACAAGCGCGGCGCCGGCGCCGCAATTTCGTAAAAACCGCATCAGTGTCCCCTGTTGCGGCGGGACGATCCTCTCAGGCCCCCTCAACCGGCCGCTTTGCAGCCACCTTCTCCCCGCTGGGGAGAAGAGGACCGAGCGTCGCGACCGGCGCTCCTCTCCCCGACGGGGAGAGCGTGGCTTGCGCAGCAAGCTGGGTGAGGGGGAACGTCCGTGAAATCAATTGCCCCACCCATCATGGAAATCCTTAGACCATGATGCGCCGCTTGGGGAAAGAGCGATCGTGGCCGGAGAGCCGAAGCGCTCAATGCCGGCGCGAAAGCTCGCGCGTCGCGGTCTCCAGCCCAGCGAGCGTCAGCGGGTACATGCGTTCCGAGAAGATATCGCGGATCATGCCGATCGAATGCGTATAGCCCCAGTGCTTCTGCTTGATCGGGTTGATCCATATCGCATTCGGCCACTGGTTGAGCACGCGCTTGAGCCAAATGATGCCCGCCTCCTCGTTCCAGTGCTCGACCGAGCCGCCGGAGTGCGCGATCTCGTATGGACTCATCGCCGCATCGCCGACGAAGATCACCTTGTAATCATGGCCGTATTTGTTGAGCACGTCCCAGGTCGGCACCACTTCCGCGTGCCGGCGGCGATTGTCCTTCCAAACCGCCTCATAAAGGCAGTTGTGGAAATAGAAGAATTCGAGTTGCCGGAACTCGGCGCGCGCGGCCGAGAACAGTTCCTCGACGGCTCGGATATGATCGTCCATCGAGCCGCCGACATCGAAGAACATCAAAAGCTTGACGGCGTTCCGCCGTTCGGGGCGCACCTTCACGTCAAGATAGCCGTGCTCGGCGGTCGCGTGGATGGTGCCGGGCAGGTCGAGCTCCTCGGCCGCGCCCTCGCGCACCCAGCGGCGCAGCCGCTTCAGCGCAATCTTGATATTGCGCGTGCCGAGTTCGACGCCGTCGTCGAAATTCCTGAATTCGCGCTTGTCCCACACCTTGACCGCGCGCCGGTGCCGGCTTTCGTGCTGGCCGATCCTTATGCCCTCGGGATTGTAGCCGTAGGCGCCGAAGGGCGAGGTGCCGGCCGTGCCGATCCATTTCGAGCCGCCCTGATGCCGCCCCTTCTGTTCTTCCAGCCTCTTCTTCAGCGTCTCCATGAGCTTGTCAAAACCGCCGAGCGCCTCGACCAGCTTTTTCTCCTCTTCCGTCAGGTGCTTTTCGGCGAGGCGCCGCAGCCATTCCTCGGGCAGGTTCGCGACCTCGACGCCGCCGGCTCCCGAAACCGCCTCCAGTCCCTTGAAGACATGGCCGAAGACCTGGTCGAAGCGATCGATGAAGCGCTCGTCCTTCACCAGGGCGGAACGGGCGAGATAGTAGAAGCCCTCCACGTCGTAATCGACGAGATGCGCGTCCATGCCTTCAAGCAGCCCGAGATACTCGCGCAGCGAGACAGGGATGCCGGCGGCTTTCAACTCGAGGAAAAAGGGAATGAACATGGCGTCCTTCTGGACCCGGCAAGTTGAGGTTGCAAGCCTCGGCCGCTGTCAAGCGTCATCCGCGAGGCATGCGTAAGCAATTGGTCGAATGGCCGCATCGAAACAGGAACGCCGGCTTGCCGGAATGTGAACGCATGTTACATTGCCGCGCATTCACGTCCATCGGCGCGGTCGACGCCGGTATCCACAAACGAAAAACGACCAAAGGGAGAAGATCATGAAAGGCATTCATCTGGCCGGCGTATGCGCCGCGGCACTGTTGCTCGGCGCGGGCGCGGCCTCGGCCGACGGCATTTCGGACGGCGTGGTCAAGATCGGCGTGCTCGGCGACATGTCGGGCGTCTACAAGTCGAGCTTCAGCGGCGATGGCGCCATCGACGCCGTCAAGATGGCGGTTAAGGATTTCGGCGGAACGGTTCTCGGCAAGCCGATCGAAGTCATCTCGGCCGATCACCAGAACAAGGCCGACATCGCCTCGGCGACGGCGCGTCAGTGGATCGACGAGCAGAAGGTCGACATGATCACCGACCTGACCAATTCGGCAGTGGCGCTGGCGGTGCAGAAGCTTGCCTCCGACAAGCACACCATCACCCTGGCGACCGGGCCGGGCAGTTCCGATCTTACCGGCAAGGCGTGCACCAAATACGGCATCCACTACGGCTACGACACCCATGCGCTCGCCGTCGGCACCGGCACCGCGGTCGTGAAGAATGGCGGCACCAGCTGGTACTTCCTCACCGCCGACTACGCCTTCGGCCATGCGCTGCTCAAGGACACGTCCGAAGTCGTCGAGAAACTCGGCGGCAAGGTGCTCGGCAACTCCATGGTCCCGATCGCGACCACGGACTTTTCCTCCTACCTGCTGCAGGCGCAGAATTCCGGCGCCAAGGTCGTCGGCCTCGCCAATGCCGGCGGCGATACGGTGAACTCGATCAAGCAGGCGCATGAATTCGGCCTGACCGATGCCGGCCAGCAGCTTGCAGGCCTTCTGGTGACCATCTCCGACGTCGCGAGCCTCGGCACCGACGTCGCCAAGGGTCTGAGCTTCACCAGCGGCTGGTACTGGAACGCCGACGACAAGTCGCGCGAATGGGAAAAGCGCTACGAGGAGTTCTCCAAGGGCGCGGCCCCGACTTTCGTGCGCGCGGCCGACTATTCGCTCACCATTGCCTATCTGAACGCCATCAAGGCCGTCGGCACGGATGACCCCGACAAGGTGCGCGAGCAGCTCGGCAAGATGAAGATCGACGACTTCTTCGCGAAGGGCGGTCACATCCGCAAGGACGGCCTCCTCATCCACGACATGTACCTCCTGACCGTGAAACAGGACGGCAAGGACAAGTGGGACGTCGCCAATGTCACCGCGACCATCCCCGGCAAGGACGCATACGTCGCCGAATCCGCATCGGGCTGCCCGCTTGACAGCCAGTGACATTCCGCTCGCGGCCGCTTCGGCAGCCGCGAGAACGCTTCGCCGCAAGGGGCCGGCCGCAAAGCCGGCCCCTTCGAAGCATGTTATCCAGGCGATGTTGTGAGATGGACGATCTCATTCTCGAAGCGCGCGGTCTGGTGAAGGATTTCGGCGGCTTTGTCGCCGTCAAGGGCGTCGATCTCTCCGTTCGGCGTGGCGCCATCCATGCGCTCATCGGGCCCAACGGCGCCGGAAAAACCACCGTTTTCAACCATTTGACCAAGTTCCTCTCGCCGACGCGAGGGGATATCCTGTTCGAGGGCCAGGACATCACGCGTCTGAAGCCGGCCGACATCGCCAATCTCGGCATCGTCCGTTCCTTCCAGATCTCGGCCGTGTTCCCTCACATGACGGCGCTGGAGAACGTGCGGGTGGCGCTGCAGCGGCGGCTCGGCGTCTCCTACCAGTTCTGGCGTTCGACCGGCGTGCTCGACCAGTTGCATGATGAGGCGATGGAGAAACTTGCCTCCGTAGGCCTCGCGCAATTCGCGCATGTGCCCGCCGTGCTCCTTTCCTACGGGCGCAAGCGGGCGCTGGAAATCGCCACCACGCTGGCGCTCGATCCGAGGCTCATGCTGCTCGACGAGCCGACCCAGGGAATGGGCGCGGAGGACGTCGGACGGGTGACCGACCTCATCAAGGAAGTGTCCGCCGGGCGCACCATCCTGATGGTCGAGCACAATCTCGGCGTCGTTTCCCGGCTCGCCGACACCATAACCGTTCTCAATCGCGGCGAGGTGCTGGCGGAGGGCCCCTATGAAGAGGTCTCGCGCAATCCGGGCGTGATGGAAGCCTATATGGGCACGAGCGTGGAGGAGCAGGATGGCTGAGCCAGCGCGCAATGCGCCGCTCGACGCGCCCGGCCGGCTGTTGAGGGTGCGCGACCTCAACGCCTTCTACGGCGAATCGCATGTGCTGCACGGCATCGAGTTCGACCTCGAAGCAGGCGAGGTGGTGACGCTGCTCGGCCGCAACGGCGCCGGGCGCACGACGACGCTGCGCGCCATGCTCGGGCTGGTCGACAGGCGCAGCGGCTCGGTCAAGGTCAATGGCCGCGAGATCATCCACATGCCGACGCACCGCATCGCGCATCTGGGGCTCCTCGGCTACTGTCCGGAAGAACGCGGCATTTTCGCCAGCCTCAGTGTCGAGGAGAATCTGATGCTGCCGCCGAAGCTCGGCGAAGGGGGCATGAGCGTCGAGGAAATCTATCGCATGTTCCCCAACCTCGAGGAGGTGCGCCGGCGCACGGGCATGCGCATTTCCGGCGGCGAGCAGCAGATGCTGGCCATCGCGCGCATATTGCGCACCGGCGCGCGGCTGCTGCTTCTCGACGAAATCACCGAGGGGCTGGCGCCGGTCATCGTCAAGACGCTCGGCAGGATGATCGCCGATCTCAAGGCGCGCGGCTTCACCATCATCCTCGTGGAACAGAATTTCCGCTTCGCCTCGCGCCTGGCCGACCGGCACTACGTCATCGAGCACGGCAAGGTCATCGACCGCATCGACGGCGCGGACCTCGACAAGAATATGGAGCGGCTGAACCGCTATCTCAGCGTATGAGGACCGGAGAGGGATGAACGGCGGACGAAGCAAGGCGAGAGGCATCTCGAGGACACGGCCATGGATGTGATAATGCGGCTGATCCTCGCCCAGGGCATGCTCGGGCTGAACAACGGCGTCTTCTACGCCATGCTCAGCCTCGGGCTCGCCGTCATCTTCGGCATGCTCAACGTCGTCAATTTCGCCCATGGCGCGCTCTATATGCTGGGCGCCTTCGTCGCGCTCATCCTTTCCTCCTACCTCGGCCCCTGGATCGGTCTCGACGCGCTTCATATCGGCTTCTGGCCGGCGCTCGTCATCACGCCGATCGTCGTGGGCTGCTTCGGCATGCTGATCGAGCGGACGCTTCTGAGGTGGCTCTACAAGTTCGATCCGATCTACGGGCTTCTCCTGACCTTCGGCATCGCGCTCGTGCTGCAGGGCCTCTTCTCCAACTATTTCAACAGCGCCGGCACGCCCTACCCGGCGCAGCCGGAATCGCTGCGCGGCGTCGTCCATCTCGGCTTCATGGTGTTCCCGAAATACCGCCTCTTCGCCATAGTGTTCTCCATCGTGGTCTGCTTCCTCACCTGGTATGTGATCGAGCGGACGCGGCTCGGCGCGACGCTTCGCGCCGGCGTCGAAAACCCCGAGCTCGTCCAGGCCTTCGGCATCAACGTGCTGCGCATGGTGACGCTGACCTTCGGCTTTGGCACGGGGCTTGCGGGTCTGGCCGGCGTGCTCGCCGCGCCCATCTATTCGGTCAGCCCGCTGATGGGCGCCGACATCATCATCATCGTCTTCGCCGTGGTGGTGATCGGCGGCATGGGCTCCATTCTCGGCGCCATAACGGCCGGGCTTGCGCTCGGCCTCATTGAGGGCGTGACCAAGGTCTTCTATGCGCCTGCCGCCAACACGGTCATCTTCTTCCTGATGGTGATCGTACTCCTGGTCCGGCCGGCCGGCCTTGTCGGGCGGCAGAACTGATGGCGGTCAGCGAACAACTCGCCGGGCAGCCCGGCATTCGTCAAACCAGAATGAGCCGCTTCCTGTGGGCGGTGCTCATCCTCTTCGTGGTGACGGCGCCGGCCTACATCTATCCGGTCTTCGCCATGCAGCTTCTCTGCTTCGCGCTCTTCGCCTGCGCGTTCAACCTGCTGCTCGGCTTCACCGGCCTGCTTTCCTTCGGCCACGCCGCATTCTTCGGAGCCGCCGCCTATGTCGCCGGCCATGCGATCAAAGTCTGGGGCCTGCCGCCTCTGGCGGGGATCGTCTTCGCCACCGGCGTGGCGGCGGCGCTCGGTTTCGTCATCGGCTGGCTGGCCATCCGCCGGCAGGGCATCTATTTCGCCATGATCACGCTGGCGCTGGCGCAGATCATCTATTTCCTCGGCCTGAAACTGCCCTTCACCGGCGGCGAGAACGGCCTGCAGGGGATCCCGCGCGGCCGCCTTCTCGGGTTCATCGATCTCAACCAGACGCTGAACATGTACTATTTCGTCGCGGCGATCTTCATGATCGGCTTCCTGATCATCTACCGCACCATTCATTCCCCCTTCGGGCAGGTGATGAAGTCGATCCGGGAAAACGAGGCGCGGGCGCTGTCGCTCGGCTATAATGTCAACCGCTTCAAGCTGATCTCCTTCATCCTCTCCGCCGCCCTTTCGGGGCTTGCGGGATCGACCAAGTCGGTGGTCTTCCAGTTCGCCTCGCTGACCGATCTCCACTGGCAGACTTCCGGCGAGGTCATCCTGATGACGCTGCTCGGCGGGCTCGGCACGATCTTCGGCCCGGTCGTCGGCGCCATCACGATCGTGTCGCTGCAGCACGAACTGAGCTCGCTCGGCTCCTGGGTTCAGGTGGTGATCGGGCTAATCTTCATCGTCTGCGTGCTCGTCTTCCGGCGCGGCATCGTCGGCGAGCTGGCCAGGCTGCTGAAGACATCGTCGATGTGACCGGCGTACCAGCCGTCACTGCAGGCTGTACTTGATAAACCCCGTATGCCGGGCGACCCGGTCGTAGAGCCGGCGTGCCGTCGCATTGGTTTCGTGCGTCATCCAGTAGACGTTCGTCACGCCGTTCTTTGCCGCCGCCTGCCTGACCGCCTCGATCAATGCCGCGCCGACGCCCCTGCCGCGCACCTCGGGATCGGCGAACAGATCCTGGAGGTAGCAATTGTTCGCCTGCGACCAGCAGGTGCGATGGAAGAGATAATGGACGAGGCCGACCGGCTTCCCTTCGACGAGCGCGATGAAACCCCTGGGCTCGAACTCGCCTTCCGTGAAGAGCCGCTTCCAGGTCGTGGCATAGACCTCTTCAGGAGCACTGGTCTTGTAGAAGGTGAGATAGGCCGTCCACAGCCGGCGCCATTCGGCGTGGTCCGTTTGCTCCAGCGGGCGGATGGTGATGGCGGACATGGCTCCTCCTGTCGCTCTTCGGCCGATGCATAGCTTCGTTCCATGCGAGGCGCCATGTGGCAGGAGAGTTTCGTCCGTTGGCCATCACGCAAGGCGCATATGGTGAACCGGATTGACAGGGCCAGAATAGGTCCGCTGGATGCACCGGGCAAAACCAGCGCATCGGAGCGGCCATGCCGTTACAGAACCGTGTCGACCCGTTCGGCGAGATCCATGCGGTGGAGGCGCGCGGCCTGTTCACCGGCAATCGCGGCGTCATCCACGATCCGGCGACGAAGACCCTCCTGTCGCGACACTGGGCGACGAAGGCGTGGCTCATCTGCAAATGCGAATTCCAAGGGCGCCGGCGCGAGGTGATGGGTCGCAACGCGCGCTCCGGCAACGCCGGCTGGACCGAGCTTTTCTTCCTGGACGAGGTGACGGCGCTGGCGGCCGGCCATCGGCCCTGCTTTCACTGCCGCCGCGAGCGCGCAAAGGAATTCGCCGGTTATTTCGGCGACGCGTTCGGCATCGCCGGTCCGAAAGCGGGCGAGATCGACGAAAGGCTGCACCGCGAGCGCTGGGCGTCGCCGGACCATCTGAGACCGATCGACCTCGACAGGGAAGCGATCGACGCGCTGCCCGACGGCGCCATGCTCTGCCGGGGCGACCGGACCTTCGCCAAGCACGGCCGCAATCTCAGGGCATGGACGTTCTGGGGCTGGGCCGACGAGTGGGACTACTTCGATCTCCCCCTCTACGACATCTGGCTGCTTACCCCGCCCACCACGGTCGAGATCCTGCGCCGCGGCTACAAGCCGGTCTGGCACCCGACGATAAAGACGCTGCCAAGGGAGCGCCGCTGACCGAAACGCTGCGTGCTTGACGGCTCGTTGATGCTGCCGCATCAGGAGCCATGCGCGCCAATTACAAGATGCAGCGGCTCTACCTTCCCGTGGACCTCGCCGAAGGCATTCCGGTCGAGCCGAGCCCGCCGCAGGCACATTATCTCCTCAATGTGCTGAGGCTCGGCGAAGGCGCGGAACTCCTGCTCTTCAACGGGCGCGACGGCGAATGGCGGGCGACGCTCGCCCTGTCCGGCAAGAAGAAGGCGGTGCTGAGGCCCCTCGAGCGCACGCGCTCGCAACCTCCCCTGCCCGATCTTCTCTACTGCTTCGCCCCACTGAAGCAGGGCCGCCTCGACTACATGGTCCAGAAGGCCGTTGAGATGGGCGTGGGCGTGCTGCAGCCGGTGATTACGCAGCACACGCAGGTGGCGAAGCTCGGCATCGATCGGCTGCAGGCGAACGTCGTGGAGGCCGCCGAGCAATGCGGCATCCTCGCCATCCCGCAGGTGCGCGATCCCGTAAAGCTCGACCGGCTGCTCGGTGAATGGCATACCGGCAGGCGGCTGATCGTCTGCGACGAGGATGCCGGCACGAACAATCCGCTGTCGGCGCTTCGGGAAATCAGGGAAGGGAGGCTAGGCCTGCTGGTCGGGCCGGAAGGCGGCTTTTCCGATGCCGAGCGCAGGGAACTGCGCGCCCTGCCCTTCGTCACGGCCATTCCGCTCGGGCCCCGCATCCTGCGTGCCGATACCGCCGCGGTGGCGGCACTCGCCCTCCTGCAGGCCACCGTCGGCGACTGGTAAGCGCCCTCCGACATCGGTCCGACCGCTCAAAACTTATTGACGGCTGGGCCAAAATTTTTCGCTTGATCCCGGCCCTGCGCCTCGTCCATCAAGCTCGCCGAAATTGGGCCGGCCGGAGGAGTGGATATCCATGGCGCGCGACACCACCGATTCCCGGCCGATCGAGAAGATCGACGATCTCGTCGCCAACCTCGCCAAGGGCTGCAAGCCGCGCGACAAATGGCGGATCGGCACCGAGCACGAGAAGTTCCCCTTCTATGTCGACGGCCACGCGCCGGTGCCCTATGCCGGCGGCCGCGGCATCCAGGCGCTTCTGGAAGGCATGCGCGAAAAGCTCGGCTGGGAGCCGATCGTCGACGCCGGCAATCTGATCGGGCTCGGCGGCCCGACCGGCCAAGGGGCGATCAGCCTCGAGCCCGGCGGCCAGTTCGAGCTTTCCGGCGCGCCGCTGGAGACGATCCACCAGACCTGCCGCGAGGGCAACGCGCATCTGGCGCAGCTACGCGAAATCGCCGAGCCGCTCGGCATCCGCTTCCTCGGCCTCGGCGGCAGCCC
>JBQCFH010000006.1:0-3755 GCA_051959385.1 Rhizobiaceae bacterium
AAGTGCCATGCCGGCCATCCGGAGAACGAACGGGCCGACGAGCTGGCGCGCGAGGCCATGAAGCCGTTCAAGCCGAAGCGGAAGCCGAAGCCTGTAACGAAGATGCAGGAGGGCTGAGGGGCGGAGGCGAGGTGCCAAGGACGGATTCATATCGGTCGAGACCCACCCCCTCTCCGGTTTGCTTCGCAAACCACCTCTATCCCTTCAGGGCAGGGCAATCGCATATGGCCGAATCACCCCCACTCCGTCGCGCTTCGCGCGCCACCTCTCCCCCACATTCGTGGGGTAGAGGAAGGGTGCCAAGCCTTGCGGCCCGCGCTTCCTCTCCCCCGTCGAGCGGGGGAGAGGTGATTTGCGAAGCAAATCGGAGTGGGGGTCTAATTCCAAATGCGATTGCCCGGCCCTGAAGAGGGACGAGCTCGGCGCCCGTCCTCGCCCCCACGAATGTGGGGGAGAGGTGGCGAGGGCGAAGCCCGAGACGGAGAGGGGGCGGGTCTCGACGAATGATGTGACCTCAAATCACGCGATCAAACGCCTCACAGCTGCTCCATCAGCGCCGCGGCGCCGGATGCCACCGCCTGGCCGGGCGCATCCTCGATATTGAGTGCCTTCACCGTGCCGTCCTCGACGATCATCGAGAAACGCCTGGACCGGGTGCCCAGACCGCCCTTGGTCATGTCCGCGTCCAGCCCCAGGGCGCGAATGAAGTCGCCATTGCCGTCGGCGAGGTAGAGGATCTTGCCTTCGCCGCCGGTGAAGCGGGCCCACGCGCCCATCACGTGGTGGTCGTTCACCGCGACGACGGCGATTTGGTCGACGCCCTTGGCGATGATCGCGTCGTGGTTCTCGAGATAGCCGGGCAGGTGGTTGTTGCTGCAGGTCGGCGTGAACGCGCCGGGAACGCCGAAGAGCACGACCTTCTTGCCGGAGAAGATTTCGGCCGTGGTCAGGTCTTTGACGCCCTCCTCCGTTTTCGTCTTGAGCTTCGCCTCGGGCAGTTTGTCGCCGACCTTGATGGTCATTTCGTTTCTCCAGGTTGAAGGGCCGGATGAGTTCCAGCCTCGCGAGATAATGGATGGAAGCCGCTTGTCCAGCGGCAAGGATGTTCGCCTAAGGCAGCCGCACCGTTCCCTCGACGGCGCTTTCGCCCTGCACCAGCGTGTAGGCGGCCGCCGGGCCAGGCCCCCCGTCCTTGGGCCGATCGTAGACGGGCACTGAGAAGGCCGCCTTGTCGCCGGCGGCCTCCAGTCGTGTCGGCGGGCCGAAGGAATAGCCTTCCGGAGCGGCGAGAAAGAGCTGCGCCTGGCTACCAGACGCGGGAAGCTCCGCTTCCAGCCTGAGAGCGTCGCTTCCCTGCGGTTTCGCCTCGGTCACGCGGAAGCCCGAGCGCGCCGCCGCCGGAACGCTCTCGAATGCCTTTTCGACGACAGCCGCGTCCTCAGCGTTTCCAGGATCGGAACCAGGATCGAGCTTGAGGTTCGCCTGGAGCGGGATGCAGATAGATTGGCAGATGCCGAGAAAGACATGGGCGTCTATCTCGTCCGCCTTGTTCCCCGGCATCTTCAGGCGGAGCGCGAAGGTCACGGGCGCCTCGTAGCCGTTCCACACCGCGCCCGCATCATTGAAACGCTGCGGAACCGGATAGGCGATATCCGCAAGCGATGCGCCGGCGAGCGAAATCTTTGGCGGCACGCCGGTGTCGCCCGGATCCTGCCAATAGGTTTTCCAGCCCGGCTTCAACTCGATCTGCAACGCTCCTCGCAGAATGCCCGCAGCGTCCGGCGCGCCGGCGGTGACGAGCCGCACCGCGCCGCCCTCGGCCTCGGCCCATCGGCTCGAGGAGGCGGCGGCAATGCCGGGCAGGGCGGAAAGAAGGGAACCAAGCAGGAGAACGGTCGGTTTGTGCATGGCGCGACTTTGGTTTCGCCGATCACGCTTGGCAACGCCGGAGGCGGCGCGGACCATCATTTTTCCGTGAATCGCCGGATCAAATCGACTTTGGGCCGGCTTCCAACACAAGGGGAAAGAGGTTAGCCTTTTCGCATGGACATGCACCAACTGAAAAGCAAGCCGCGCAAGGCGGGCTATCTGGAGGACCAGTTCCTGGTCGCCATGCCGGGCATGACGGACGAGCGTTTCGCGCGCTCGGTCGTCTACATCTGCGCGCATGGCGAGGATGGCGCGCTCGGCCTCATCATCAACCAGAAGCAGGAGATGCGCTTTCCCGACCTTCTCGTGCAGCTGGGCATCGTGCAGGAGAAGGAAGCCATCCATCTGCCGGAGGCGACGCGCGAGCTCGTCGTGCGCCATGGCGGACCGGTGGACAGGAGCCGGGGCTTCGTGCTGCACAGCGGCGATTTCGTCGTGGAATCGTCCATGCCCGTGTCGGACACGGTATGCCTTACCGCCACGATCGACATATTGCGCGCCATGTCCGCCGGCCGCGGGCCGCAGCATGCATTGATGGCGCTCGGCTATTCGGGCTGGGGCGCCGGCCAGCTCGAGCACGAGATTTCGCAGAACGGCTGGCTGACCTGTCCCGCCGATCCCGAGGTGCTGTTCGCCGACGACATCGACAGCATCTACGATCGCATCCTGGCCTCGATCGGCGTCGACGTGACGCATCTGAGCAGCGTCGCCGGCCACGCCTGACGGCCGCGCCATAAAGAGGCCGTCATGCGCGCCTGCTATGTCGCGGTAGCATCGTGCATTGATGCACAATGAATGACCCTTCAAGGGAGAAGTCAGATGTCCTCGTCCGCTCTCAGCAAGGTTGCCATCGCCGCCCTCGGCATCCTTGCCTACAAGAACCGCGACAAGATCGGCGGCATGCTGGGCGAACTCGGCGACAGCCTCGGCGTCACTCCCGGCTCCTCCGGCGCTCTTTCCGGGGGAGGGCTGGGCGAGCTTCTCGACCGATTCAAGCAGACCGGCCAGGGCGAGGCCGCCGATTCCTGGGTAAGCACCGGCCCGAACAAGCCGATCGCGCCCGAGCATGTCGAGAAGGCGATCAGCCCCGACGTGCTCGATCAGCTCACGAAGCAGACCGGCATGTCGCGCGACGAGATCCTGCAAAGGCTGTCGAAGGACATTCCCGATACGGTCGACGAGATGACGCCGAACGGCCAGCTTCCGCCCGAGCCGCAGTCGCCGGGGAAGGGACCCTGGGCCGCACCGGGATCGAGCGGCTGACAACCGCCATTTCGCCGCTTTCCTTCCCCGAGGGGCAGGGCGGTCGCATTTGAAATTCGACCCCCGCTCCGGTTCGCGTCGCGAACCACCTCTCCCCCGATTGACGGGGGAGAGGATTCGCCGGCCGGGATGCTTGGCTCCCATCCTCTCCCCTCACGAAGTGGGGGAGAGGTGCCGAGCGAAAGCGAGGCGGAGAGGGGCTACTTCACAGGTGATAGTCTTCCTGTCGCGGAGAGTTCGGCTGAAAGCCGGGAGTGGTGAAAATCAACGCCCCACCCTCACTCCGCCGCGCCTGGCTTGGCGCGGGCGGTGGCGAACTCCTCCTTGAGCAGCCTCAGCATGGCCTCGCCTGAGCCGGGCGCGCCGAAGGCGAAGCTCTGCACGAACTCGCACCCCATCTCGCGCAGCTGGCGGGCGTCGGTCTCGTTCGGCACGCCCTCGGCCACGACCGCGAGGCCGAGCTCATGCGCCATATTGATGATGGATTTCAGGAGCACCGGCCGTTTCGGGCTCGGATCGTCGATGAAGCTCTTGTCGATCTTGATCGTGTCGAAGGGAAAGCG
>JBQCFH010000007.1:0-4286 GCA_051959385.1 Rhizobiaceae bacterium
CAAAAGCTACGCCTTCGGCAAGGCCGAGGAGAACGGAGCGACGTCGGTCACGCAGCACGTGCTCGTGGTCGGTCCGGACGGCAAGAGTTACGAGGCGATCTATACGCTCGAACTGCAGCCGGACGGTGTCTTCCGCATCACCGGCGTCAGCCTCCGCGCCTCCAATACGCTGAGCACCTGATCACTGCACCGGCGCGCAGCGCATGCCGTGGGCGAGCGCGTCGGCGAAGCAATCGCGCTTGCGCGGATGGCCGATCTCCGACTGTTCGGAAAACTCGCCTTGCGGCGTGATCCGGCGCCAGCGCCAGCCGTCCTCGCCGAAATAGACTTCCCAGGCATCCCCGTTGCCGCGCCAGCATAGGGCCGGCGCTTCCGGCGCGGACATATCCGATGCTCCGTTGCGCTTATGCAACGGTAAGTTGATTCGGCTTTCTCATCCATGGATCCGGTGCAATTCTGGCATGTACCGGATAAAATCCGGGTTGCATGACGGCGGTCCCGCAAAGCCGTCGCCGAAGCGGCGGAATGTTAACCAGTGAGGCGGCCGCCGGCCGCCGGTCCCGAAGATTTCGCGCTTCCGACACGATTTCAACGCGCCGGCATCATTGGCAAGCCCGGATTCGGTTCCTATCTGAAGTAGTGGGCGGCAAGGAGGATCAGACATGGACAAGGCCAGGGAAGCGCTGGAAGAACTGCTGAACGACCCGATCATCCGCCTGGTCATGGCGAGCGATGGGGTGAAGGCGGACGAGGTCCGCAGCCTTTTCGGTGCGGGACAGGATGAGACCGATGAAGAGCAGGCTGAGCTTCCGGAGCCTTACGTGATCGCATCCTCCTGCTGCGGCGAAGGCATGTGCTGCATCTGAGGCGGAGATATCCGCACCACAGCGGCGCCGGGGCGAGCCTGCCGATTCGCCCCCGCCAAAATCCCTAAGATTTCGATTCAAACTTTGTTGGTACTTCGCGGGTAGGAATAGAGGCTCCGCATCGCAGCGCAAAGTCGCGCGCGGTCTGTCTTGTATTGCGTACAGGTTGCAATGCGCTCGCCGAGCCTCGTCCTTCTGTGTCTCGCCCTGATGCTGCCCACCGGCTGCTCGTCGACATCGAGTGTCGATGCGCTGCAGCTTCCGACGCCTTCGCATGAGAAGACCGGCTCGATCCGCCGGCCCGCGGCGCCGATCCTGCCGCCGGCCTCCGTCGGCGCCGGGCCGGATCCCGAAATGGCGGTCGCCGACGCGCCGAAGAAGCCCGAGCCGCTCCAGGCGATCGACGAGGTGGCGCCGCCAAGGCCGCAGCCGCGACCGGGCCGGGCCGAGCGCGGCACCATCTACGCCTACGGCTTCGGCGACGCCGACCCAGTGAATTTCGGCCGCCACTCGCCGCGCAAGCTCGACGTGCACGGGGTCGACGTTTCGCGCTGGCAGGGCGACATCGATTGGGCCAAGCTCCGGCGGCACGGCGCCAATTTCGTCTACATCAAGGCGACGGACGGCGGCGACCATCTCGACCCGATGTTCATGAAGAACTGGCAGGGCGCGGACGAGGCGGGTCTGAAGCGCGGCGCCTATCACTTCTTCTACTGGTGCCGCGTCGCCAGCGAGCAGGCCGACTGGTTCATCCGCAACGTTCCGAAGGTGGACGGCGCGCTACCGCCGGTCATCGACGTCGAGTGGAACCACCAGTCGAGCTGCAAGCGGCGGCCGTCGCGCGACGTGGTGCTGGAGAAGATGAAGGTGTTCATGGACCGGCTCGAGCGCCACTACGGCCAGCGCCCGGTCATCTATACCACGCCCGATTTCTATGAAGACAATCTCCGCGGCGCCTTCCGCGACCATGCGTTCTGGCTGCGCTCGACGGCGGAGCATCCGAGCAAGGTCTATCCGGATCGCAAATGGCTGTTCTGGCAATACTCCGGTTCCGGCCTGTCGCAGGGCGTCGAGGGACAGATCGATCTCAACGTCTTCAACGGCGACGAGAACGACTGGTGGGCCTGGCTGGGCGGCCGCCGGCTGGTAGCCGACGCGGATTGACCGCATCCGGCACGGCCGGCCGCCGGAGCATAACATCGCTGCCGCCGTCTCGGCCGGGAAACGGCATGCTCGTGGCGCACCTCTTCGTGACAACTGATATGTTGAAGCCGCGGCTCCGCTGCCCCATGTTCCACGTTCGTTGAACAAGCAGAAAGCCGATCGCGATATGACCGATTCCAATCAGTACGTCCCGCCGAAGGTCTGGACCTGGGAGAAGGGCCATGGCGGCCAGTTCGCCAACATCAACCGGCCGATCTCCGGCCCGACGCACGAAAAGGAGCTGCCTGTCGGCAGGCATCCCTTCCAGCTCTATTCGCAGGGCACTCCGAACGGCCAGAAGGTCACGATCATGTTCGAGGAGCTTCTGGAAAAGGGCCACAAGGACGCCGAATACGACGCCTGGCTGATCCGGATCGGCGAGGGCGAGCAGTTCGGTTCAGGCTTCGTCAAGGTAAATCCGAATTCGAAGATCCCGGCGCTGGTCGACCGCAGCGGGCCGAAGCCGATCCGCATCTTCGAATCGGGCGCCATCCTCCTCTATCTTGCGGAAAAATTCGGCGAGTTCCTGCCGACGACGCAGCCGGCGCGCGCCGAAACGCTCTCCTGGCTGTTCTGGCAGATGGGCGCCGCTCCCTTCCTCGGCGGCGGCTTCGGGCATTTCTACGCCTACGCGCCGGAGAAGATCAAATACGCCATCGACCGCTACGCCATGGAGGTGAAGCGGCAGCTCGACGTGCTCGACAAGCGGCTCGCCGACAACGAATACGTGGCGGGCAGCGAATACACGATCGCCGACATCGCCAACTGGCCCTGGTACGGCGGGCTGGTGAAGGGCTGGCAGTACGGCGCGGCCGAGTTCCTCGCGGTGCACGAATACAAGAACGTCGTGCGCTGGGCCGACCAGATCTTCAAGCGCCCGGCGGTGAGCCGCGGCCGCAAGGTCAACCGCACCTCCGGCGATCCGGCGAGCCAGCTTCACGAGCGCCACGACGCCTCCGATTTCGAAACCCGAACCCAGGACAAGGTCGCAGCGGAGTAGGGCAACTCTTACCCTCCCCTTTGAGGGGAGGGTCGCGGAGCGAGCCTTGCACAAGGCGAGAGACGCGGGGTGGGGGTGTTCCATGATTTCACCCCCACCCCGCCTCGCGAACTCCACTTTGTTCCGTCCGCTCGCCGACCCTCCCCACGAGGGGGAGGGTGGGTACCCGCCAAAAAATCTCGCATAAAATAGATCCGCATTGTCGGTTTGGCCGAAGCATGCGCGTCCTTTGCGCGTGGACGGCACGGCGCGGCCTGCAAAACGGCGCGCCGGCGGCCAGGAACGGCAATCCGGAGAAGGGTCATGGGTCAGTCTTCCTATCGTTGGGTGATCGTCGCGGCGGGCGGCCTGCTCGGCTGCGTCGCGATCGGGTCGATGTTTTCGCTTCCCGTTTTCCTGCTGAAGATATCGAAGGACACGGGCTGGTCGGTCACCGGCATCTCCACCGCCATGACGATCGGCTTTCTCGCCATGGCCTTCGCCAGCATGATCTGGGGCGGCCTTTCCGACCGGTTCGGGCCGCGCGTGGTGGTGTTGGCCGGCTCCATCATCCTCGCCGCGAGCCTGGCGCTCGCCAGCCAGGCAAGCTCGCTGATCGCCTTCCAGCTTCTCTTTGGTCTTCTGGTCGGCAGCGCCACCGCCGCCGTGCTGGTGCCGATGATGGCGTCGGTCACCGGCTGGTTCGAGACGCAGCGCAGCCTCGCCGTCTCGCTCGTCTCCGCCGGCATGGGCATGGCGCCGATGACCATGTCGCCGCTCGCCGCATGGCTGGTGACGATCCACGATTGGCGCACCTCCATGCTCATCATCGCCGGCATGGCCGCCATCCTCATGATTCCGGCAGCGCTTCTCGTGCGCCGGCCGCCGCAGCTCGAGGCCGGGCAGGACGGCTCCGCCGCGGCAGACCCGCAGGCCGGCATGACCGTGCGCGAGGCGGTGCGCTCGCCGCAATTCCTGGTGCTGATCGCAGCCAACTTCTTCTGCTGCGCCACGCATTCCGGGCCGATCTTCCACACCGTCAGCTATGCGATCACCTGCGGCATACCGATGGTCGCCGCCGTCACGATCTACAGCGTCGAAGGTTTTGCCGGCATGTTCGGGCGCCTCGCCTTCGGCATCATGGGCGACCGCTTCGGCGCGCAGCGCGTGCTGGTGCTCGGGCTTCTGGCGCAGGCCTTCGGCGTGCTTGCCTACGCCTTCGCCAGCCAGCTCGGCGA
>JBQCFH010000008.1:0-5636 GCA_051959385.1 Rhizobiaceae bacterium
GGTAAGGCCAAGAGCATCCGAGGCCGGAAGCGCGTGGATCAGCCGGTCTCGCGGCGACACGGAGAGGCGCGTCGCGATCTGCATGGCATTGGCGAGGAGATTCCGGTCGGAGAGGACGACCGCCGCCGCTTCGCCGTTTTCATCCTTCGTGAACAGCACCGCGGCCGGCCGGTTCGCGCCCTTTCTCCTGGGCGAATGATGCCAAAGCTTCCGCGCCACGAGCCTTTCGGCCGCGGATGTGGATCCTTCGATGTCCTCGAGCCAGATCAAGCGGATATCGCGCGCCTCGAGCGCCGCTGCGAGATCGGCAAGCCCGGCCTGCTCAACATGGCGACGCGAGGTGAGCACGGACTTTATGTCCGCGAGCTCCAAGGCGGCTATCATGCTTGCGGCATCGTTATCGGCCGGTGGGAAGGCGGCGACACGGCCGCTCGCATTGAGCGCAAGGAACGCCGTTGCAAGGGCCGGGGCATTCGGAAGCATGAGCCCGACCGTCTCCTTCTCCGCGGTTACCGTCGCCAGCTTCCTGCCGAGGGCGCGCGCGTCCGCCAGAAGCTGGCGATAGGTGAGCGACCTCGATCCGTCGCGGAGCACGGTGCGACTGTTGCCGTAAAGATCGGCGGCGTCGCGCACCGAGGCAAACAGGTTGCGCGAGAGATCGGCCGCGGTGAGTCGCGCGCTGGCGCAATAGTCGAACAGCGCGTTTGCGGCCGTGGTGACGGGATGTTCCGGCCGTTCCCGCAACTCGCCGAGCGTCGCGGCCGTCAGCGCCGTGATCGAGAGCTTCGGCAGCACCTTGCGCGGCGCGATCGCCGCCGGCGCAAGCGAAAGCCAGGAATGACGGGAGCCGCCGACGAATATCGGAACGATCTTTGCATCGGCCTTCGTGGCGATTCGCGCGACGGCCCGGTGAAGCCGGAATGCCTTGCTGTCGGGTTCCACCTCGTCCGGCAGATAGACCGCCAGCCGACCCCGACCGCGCAGGTGCCTGACAAGCCGGCGGCTGACGAAGACGTGGTGCGCGTTGAACGCGATCGTGCGCGCAAGCTCGCGCCATGGCTCCAGCCACATCGAGCGCGCCGATTCCTCGTCGAGTATATGCAGCGTCTCCGCCGGCAGCAGCGACAGCATGAGCATCGGATCCAGGCGGGACTGGTGCACCACCACGTATATCACGGGTGATTCGGCCTTGCGCGCCGCCCGCATCAGCCGGTCGTCGATCCGATAGGCGAGTTTCAGCGGTGCGTAGAGGATGGCCTGATGAAGGTTCAGGCCCAGCCTTGCAGCGAGGTACAGCGCGACGGCAAGCCACGCCACGAATATGAAAAAGAGGACTGCAACGGTCTGGATCATGCCACACCTCGGCAGTTCGGTTGCCCGGCCCCTCCACGCACGCGGAGGGTAGTCAAAGATAGGCGGACGTCAACCCGTTTGCATGCCTTGACCTTTGCCCGGATAGATGCCCCATGAATGCCTCCGGGAAATCGGGACACGGGATCATGGCGCATATAGCAGCCGAATCGCCAACCGCCAGAGGCGGCGCCGCAACCGGGGCGCCGCTGGCGATCCTCAAGTCGGAGGGGCTGGTGGTCTTCGCGCTGGCGACTTTTGCCTATTTCTCGACCGGCCAAAGCTGGTGGGCCTACCTGATCCTGTTCCTTTTCCCCGATCTTTCCTTCCTCGCCTATGCGGCAGGAGCCCGGCCGGGCGCCGCCGTCTATAATGCGCTCCATTCCTATGTCGGCCCGGCGCTGGTCGGCTTTGCGGGATATGAGGGCGGCCAGCCGGCGGCGATCGCTTTGGCGCTGATCTGGGCGGCGCATATCGGTTTCGACCGCATGCTCGGCTACGGCCTGAAATATGCGACCGCTTTCGGCGACGCATCTAGGCCTTCAGGCCTAGCGCGGAAAGAAGAGGAGACCATCTGATGGATGCCGAGGCGCTGAAGAAATTGCAGGCCCCGATCAAGGAGGCCTATCGCGCGGAGCCGAAGCAGGCTTTCATAACGCTGCGGGCGAAAGGTTCGGTCGACGACCAGAACATCGCCTGCAAGGTGGAGACGGGCAGGGCGCTTGCCGTGGCCGGGCTGCATCCCGCGACCGGCGGCTCGGGGATGGAATTGTGTTCGGGCGACATGCTGCTGGAGGCGCTCGTGGCCTGCGCCGGCGTCACGCTGAAAGCCGTCGCCACGGCGCTTGATTTCAGGCTCGGCCGCGCCACCGTGACGGCGGAAGGCGATCTCGATTTCCGCGGCACGCTTGGCGTCGCCAAGGATGCGCCGGTCGGCTTTGCCGCGATCCGGCTTTCCTTCGATCTCGATACGGACGAATCCGAGGAGCGCAAGGCCGCGCTTCTCAAGCTGACGGAGCGCTACTGCGTCGTTTTCCAGACGCTCAGCGCGAGGCCAGAACTATCCGTCCGGGCCGCCTGACGGCTCTATTCCTCGAAATTCTGGTCCTGGGTCGGCACGCATTGCATGATCCAGTTCGCCTGGCCGGCGTTTTTCTGGAATTCGGTCACGGCCGCCATGCAGGCATCGCGGCTATCGAAGGAATTCGGCATCACCACCATCCCGCCCTGCGGGCTGGCGACGACGAGCCACCAGACGAGTGTTGTTGCTGCCGCAGCCATCACTTCCTCCTGAAAGCTGATGTTTAGCGTTCGAATCGCCGAGAATTGATTATGGCCTGCGGTCGCGGTTTCACAAGGCCCGAATTCGACCGTCCGGGACAGCCCTTTTGCAAACGATGCGTTCGCAATCCGTTGCGATGAATGGGTCAACGCTTCAGCCGCACTGCCCTATATGGGCGCAGAGAATAACCCAGGAGACGCACGTGGCGCTGAAGTTGCAAACCATCATCGTAAGTACGCGGCCGAGCCGGAAAGGACCGCCATTGGGGCATTGGTTTCACGACTACGCCTCGTCCAATTCCGAGTTCGACGCGGAGCTCCTCGATCTCGTCGATTTCGATCTGCCCCTGTTCGACGAACTGGAGCATCCGCGCTTCAAGAAATACGTGCATGAGCACACGAAGAGGTGGAGCGAGACCATCGAACGGGGCGATGCCTATGTCTTCGTCACGCCGGAATACAATTACGGCCCACCGCCATCATTCCTGAACGCCATCACCTATCTGAGCTCGGAATGGGCCTACAAGCCCGCGGGCCTGCTGAGCTATGGTGGCGTGTCGGGCGGCCTGCGCGCCCAGCAGGCCGAGAAGCAAATACTCACGGCCGTCAACATCATGCCCATTCCACAATCCGTCAGCGTCCAGTTCTTCGCGCAACGCATAAAGGACGGCGTCTTCGAGCCGACCGATCTGATGGTCGATGGCGCGAAGAACATGCTCTCGGAGCTCCACCGCTGGCGACGGCGCTAAAGACGATGCGCAACTGAGCGGCAGGGCGCCGCCGGCCGATCAGGCCGGCAGGACGTAATCCTTGAAGCGGCCTTCCCTGACGTCGAACAGCATGCCGGTTTCGGCCAGTGCCGGGCTCGCCAGCGGCAGGATCTTCGCCGCGATTTCGGAAGGATGGGGAAGCGTCTCCGGGTCCTCCCCCGGCATCGCCTGCGCGCGCATCGCCGTGCGGGTCGCGCCGGGATTGACCGAATTGACGCGCAGCGGGGTATTCTTCGTCTCATCGGCCCAGCAGCGCCCCATCGTTTCCACCGCCGATTTGGACGCGGCATAGGCGCTCCAGAAGGCGCGCGCCGTATGCGCAACGCCCGAGGAGAGCAGGATAGCGCGGCCGGCGTCGGATTTCCTGAGCAGCGGCTCCATCGAGCGGATCAACCGCCACGTCGCCGTGACATTGATCGCCATGACCTTCTCGAAGGTCTTCGCCTCGATGTGCCCGATCGGCGATATGACGCCGAGGATGCCGGCATTCGCCACCATGATGTCGAGCTTGCCCCAGCGCTCGAAGATGGCGCCGCCGAGCCGGTCGATGCCGGCCATGTCCGTCAGGTCGAGCGGCACAAGCGTGGCCTCGCCGCCTGCCGCCCTGATCTCGTCGTCGAGTTCCTCCAGCCCGCCCACCGTGCGCGCCACCGCGATGACATGCGCGCCGGCAGCCGCGATCTGCTTCGCCAAATGGTAGCCGATGCCGCGCGAGGCGCCGGTGACGAGCGCGATGCGGCCGGAAAGGTCTGGAGCTGTCATCGAATGGTGGATCCCTGCAAGCCTTGTCGCGGCTCCGCTTAGTACGTTTCAGCCGCGAACGGAACCCGAAGGGCAAAAATGCGGCACTCTGTCGGGATGGGGCCACTTCGTCCGTCCTTTGGGGCATCGAAAGCTTTTTCTGAAGGAGTGGGATGATGAAAACGATCGCAATCCTGGCCGCACGGCTGATCTTCGCAGGTGTTTTCCTGATGGCCGTGGCTTTCAAATTTGCCGGCATGACCGAAACGGCCGCCTATATCGCCGCAGCCGGCTTTCCTTTCTCGCTGCCGCTGGCGTGGATCGCCGCCATCTTCGAAATAGTCCTGGTCTTGGCCTTCCTCACCGGCGCCTATTTTTCGGAAGCGGCGCTGCTGGCGGCGGCCTATGTGCTGTTCCTCGCCTTTGCCTTCCACGGGCCGTCGCACTGGCAGGGCAACCAGGCCGAATTCGGCTTCTTCGTCGATCATTTCACCTTCGTCGCCGGCCTGCTGTTCGCCGCTGTGCACGGGCCGGGGACCGTGCTCGCGATGCGCAGGCGCGTTTTCAAAGGGGCGAGCGTGGTGGCGTGAGATTCGAAGGATCGCGCGAAGATGGAAATTGAAGCGATCTTCCTTCGCGCCACCCCTGTCCGCCCTTCGACCAAAGCTCAGGAGGACAGAGGGCGGGCGACGTAGGGCACGTGCCTTTCAAGCGGTTCCGCCAACGCCACTTGTTCCCCTTGTCCAAACGCCTACATTCCAGCTGTCGGGGACGGCCCCGGCGCTTTCCCATCATTTCTGGTGAGGACGACCTCATCGCCTTTTGAAAAGGAGACGAGGATGGCCTGGGCCCTTCTTTTCGCCGCCGGCCTGTTCGAAGTCGGCTGGGCGGTCGGCCTCAAATTCACCGACGGCTTCACGCGGCTTCTGCCCAGCGTCGGCACGGTACTTTCGATGATCATTAGTCTCGGCCTGCTCGGCCTGGCATTGCGCACGCTGCCGCTCGGCACGGCCTACGCGGTCTGGACCGGCGTCGGCACCGTCGGCACGGCGCTGCTCGGCATCGCGCTTTTCGGCGAGCCGGCAACCGTGATGCGGCTCGGCTGCATTGCGCTCATCGTGGCCGGGATTGCCGGGCTGAAACTGCTGGCGGGATGAGCCTGACCGCTTGAGGCCTTCAGTGCCCGGCGGCGAGCAGCGAGAGCGTGCGGATGTTGTCCGCGCCCTCGTGGTCGGCAAGTCTCGTCGGATATTGCGCCGTGAAGCAGGCATCGCAGAATTGCGGCGCCTCGTTGTTGCGCTGGGCCTCGCCGACGGCGCGATAGAGCCCGTCGATCGACAGGAAGCCGAGCGAATCGACGCGGATGAATTCCGCCATGTCCTCGACCGACATGCGCGAGGCGAGCAGCTTCGAGGTCTCCGGCGTGTCCACCCCGTAGAAACAGGAAGACCGCGTCGGCGGCGAGGCGATGCGCATATGCACCTCGCGCGCGCC
>JBQCFH010000009.1:0-12578 GCA_051959385.1 Rhizobiaceae bacterium
TTGGCGCCGCGCTGGCGGGCTCCCTTGGCGAGCGCCATGGCGATGTTCGCGGGATCGCACTGGCCGTCGAGCGGCAGGTGCACCGCGCCGACGACGCCGTCGATGTTGAGATGCGGGTACATCTCCTTGACCTCGGCCGGCGAAATCTCGCGCACGTCGACATCGAAGGCTCGCGCCAGCGACGCCTGCCGGTAAAGTTCGTGCCTGCGCTCCTCGGTCAGCGCGACGCTGATCGAGCCGACCTGGCGCATGCCGGTGGCGATGCCGGTCTCGGCCTCGAGCCTGACGTAGAGGTCGGCCGAGTACTTGGCGAGCCGCGTCATGTTCTTGGAGCCGCGCAACTGCCCGACCAGGCCGGCGGCATGCCATGTCGTGCCGCAGGTGAGCTGCTTCCGTTCGAGCAGGACGACATCCTTCCAGCCGAGCTTGGTCAGATGATAGGCGACCGAGCATCCGGAAACGCCGCCGCCGATGATCACCGCGCGGGCGTGGGAGGGCAGGGGCGTCACTGCCATTTTATTGCCTCTTGAACGAGAACCCCGCGTTTTGCCGCAAACCCCTCATCCGACCTCGCTTCGCGCGGCCCCCTTCTCCCACGAGGGGAGAAGGGGGAGCACGAATTTATCCCTTCGGCAAATCGCCGATGTCGGCGAATAGCCGCGGGAGCAATGCCGCGATTGTCCTTCTCCCCTTGCGGGAGAAGGTGGCCGAGCGGAGCGAGGTCGGATGAGGGGTAAAGCTCCATCAAGCGGCTCTACTCCGGTATGCGGAAACGAAACGCTTCAGCCGTCTCGCCGCCTCCTCGAGGAGTGCGTCGGGCTGGCAGAGGCTGATCCGGACGTGCCCGGCCGCCGCGTCGCCGAAGCTGGAACCCGGCATGACCGCGACCTTTTCCGCTTGGAGCAGGCCCCAGGCGAAGCGCTCGCAATCGGGCTCCACGGCGCGCACGTCAAGCATGACATACATGCCGCCTTCCGAGCCGCGCACGGTGACCGCGTTGAAGCCGCGCATCGCGGCCAGGAAGGTTTCGCGCCGGGCGGCGTAGCGGGCGGCGATCTCCTCGATGCCGTAGCCGTTCTCCAGCGCCTCGATCGCCGCGCGGCTGACGAAATCGTTGAGCCCGTAGGTGGAGACGAGATTGAGGTTGACGGCAAGCCGGATGAGGTCGGACGGCCCGGTCAGCCAGCCGATGCGCCAGCCGGTCATGCCGTGGCTCTTCGACAGCGAGTTGATGACCAGCGTCCGATCCTTCATGCCGGGGAGGGCGCGCGGCGACAGGTGCTTGCGGGCGTCGCCGGCGAGCGTCCAGTAGACCTCGTCGGAATAGAGCCAGAGATCGCGCGCGCGGCATATTTCGGCGATGCCTTCGAGCGTCTCGCGCGTATAGACCGCGCCGGTCGGGTTGTTCGGCGTGTTGATGAGGATGGCGCGGGTGTTCGGCCGGACGGCCTCCGCGACGGTCCTTGAGTCGGGCTGGAAGCCGTCCTCGGCGCGCGCCTCGACGACGGTGAAGTCGGCGCCGGCGGCGCGGAACGTGCCGGGATAGGTGGCGTAGTAAGGCGCCACGACGACGGCATGGTCGCCCGGATCGAGCGTGGCCTGAACCGCGGCGTAGAGCGCCGACTGGCCGCCCGGCGTCGCCAGCACCTCTTCAGGCATTGTCGCCACGCCGGTCGCTTCGGTCGCGATTTTGGCCATCGCTTCGCGCAGGCGCGGCAGGCCCGGCAGCTGCGTATAGTGATGGTGGCCGGCGCGGACGGCCTTGACGCAGGCTTCGACCGTTTCCGCGGGCGTATCGAAATCGTGGTCGCCGACCGATAGCATCAATATGTCTTCGCCCTGCTGGCGGCGGCTCAGCGCGGCGAAATGCACCTCCCAGCCATCCTTGCCGGATGGGCTGATGCCGGAAATGCGGGAAGAGGGATGGGGCATGGCTTTCTCTTTGCTCGCCCCCCTCTCCGCCTCGCGGAGCCTGTCCTCGGGCCGGCCAAAGGCCGGAGCCGGGGGCTCGGCACCTCTCCCCCTGAAGGGGGCGAGGACGGGAGCCAGGCTCGCCGCGCGTCCTCTCCCTCACGAAGTGGGGGGAGAGGTGTCCCGCGCAGCGGGACGGAGAGGGGGAATTCCTCTAAACGTTCAACTTCTCAGTCTCTCATTCTCAGGGTCCCAGACGGCCTGGACGGGCTGCACGGTGGCGGTGAAGCGCTCGCCGAATATCTCGATCTCCACGCGCGTTCCCGGTTCCGTCAGGTCCGAGCGCAGCATGCCGAGCGCGATCGACTTGTCCACCCTGTGGCCCCAGCCTCCTGACAGCGTCTCGCCAACAATCTTTCCGCCGTGCCAGAGCGTCGACATGTATGGCGCGTCGCATTCGCCGGGATTGTCGAGCACCAGTGTGACGAAGCTTTTGGTCACACTCCGCTGCTTCTCGTTCAAGAGCGCCGCCTTGCCCTTGAATTGGGGCTTGTCCCATTTGACGAAGCGGTCGAGCCCGCCCTGCAGGACCGTATAGTCGGTGGAAAGGTCCTGCTTCCAGGCGCGGTAGCCCTTTTCCAGCCTGAGCGAATCGAGCGCGAACATGCCGAACGGCCTCAGGCCATGCTTCTTCCCGGACTCCCAAACCGCGTCGAAGACCGCGGCGGTATCCTCCACCTTGGTGTGCAGTTCCCAGCCAAGCTCGCCCGCGAAGGAAACGCGGACAAGCTGCAGCCAGTGGTCCGCGATCCTGCAGGACTGATGCGACAGCCAGGGCAGCGAGAGATCGCCGTCGCAGATTTCCGCCAGGATCGCCCGCGAATGGGGGCCGCTCAGGATCTGGCAGGAAAAGGCGTCGGTCATGTTCTTCAGCGACAGTCCCGAGCCTTCCGGCAGGTGCTTCTGCAGCCATTCGAAGTCGTGCCATTCGGCCGCCGCCGCTGTGATGAGGAAGAAGAAGTCTTCCTCAAGCGCCATGATCGACATCTCCGTGACGATGCGGCCGGCATCGTCGGCGAAATAGCCGAGCCCGATCCGGCCCGGCTTCGGTACGGTCCCGGTGATGAGCGACGACAGCCAGTCGCGCGCACCCGGGCCTTGCAGCCGGAAGCGCGAGAAGCCGGGCAGGTCGAGGATGCCGGCTGCGTCGCGCACGGCAAGGCACTCCTCGCGGATGCGCTTCTGCCAGGGTCCGTCGCGGCGGAAGGTCTGGGTCGATTCTTCCGAGATATCGTCCCCCGGATGCGCGTACCAGTTGGCCCGCTCCCAACCATTATAGGCCCCGAATTGAGCGCCGAGCGCCGCGATGCGCTCGTGGATCGGGGAGAGCTTCCTGTTCCGCGCGGCCGGCCAGGCATGGCGCGGGAAGTGGATCGCGTATTCGTGGCCGTAGACCTCCATGCCCTTCGGCACCGCATAGTCAGGCGCGGCGGCGAAGGCGGTGAAGCGGCGCGGATCGCAGGACCACATGTCCCACTCGGTCCGGCCCTCGGTGACCCATTCCGCCAGCACCTTGCCGGCGCCGCCGGCCTGCGCGATGCCGAAGGTGAAGACGCATGCCTCGAAGGCGTTCGGCACTCCGGGCATCGGGCCGATCAGCGGGTTGCCGTCCGGCGCGTAGGGGATCGGGCCGTTGATGACCTTGGAGATGCCAGCCGTGCCGAGGATCGGCACGCGCTCGGCGGCGTCGTTCAGGTACCATTCAAGCCGGTCGAGATCGTCGGGGAAGAGCTGGAAGGAGAAATCGTCCGGCATCGGATCGTCCGGCGAGGCCCAGTGCGCGCGGCAGTTCTTCTCATAGGGGCCGAGGTTCATGCCGTATTTTTCCTGGCGCAGATACCAGGAGGTGTCGACGTCGCGCAGCAGCGGCAGCTTGTGCCCGACATCTTCCGACCAAGCCTTCAGTTCGGGAATTTCCTCGAACAGGATGTATTGATGGCTCATCACCATGGTCGGCACGTCGCGGCCGAACATCCGCCCCACCTCGCCGGCCCGGTAGCCGGCGGCGTTGACCACATATTCGCAGCGTATGTCGCCATCAGGCGTCGTCACGATCCATTCGCCGTGATCGCGTCGGACGCCGGTCACCGGGCAGAAGCGAACGATGGTCGCGCCCATGTCGCGCGCGCCCTTGGCGAGAGCCTGGGTGAGCTGCGCCGGGTCGATGTCGCCATCGCTCGGGTCGTAGAGCGCGCCGCGCAGCCCCTCCGTTTCGATGAAAGGATAGCGGCTCCTGATCTCGTTCTCGCCGACGATCTCGATTTCCATGCCCTGGTAGCGGCCCATGCCCTTGACGCGCTGGAATTCGCGCATGCGTTCTTCGGAATGTGCGAGCCTGAGCGAGCCGGTGACGTGGTAGTTCATGGGATAGCCGGTCTCGGCCGCCAGCCCGCGATAGAGTTCGGTCGAGTAGCGCTGCATGTTCATGACCGACCACGAGGCGGAAAAGGTCGGCACGTTGCCGGCGGCATGCCAGGTCGAACCCGACGTCAGCTCGTTACGTTCGAGCAGCACGCAATCCGTCCAGCCGGCCCTGGCCAGATGGTAGAGCGAGGAGACCCCGACCGCGCCGCCGCCGATGATCACCACGCGCGCGGTGGATGGAACTTTCGCCATTCTTTCTCCTCCTTTCGCCCCGACATGCGCGCGGCCCGAATTTCCGAATACGCCTTCCAATGTCGGGCTTTTCAAGCGATCTTTGGCCGTGGCAGAGGCGAATCGCAGCCTCTGGCATTGCTTCGCAGGCGCGAAGACGGCAAAAGTCGGCTGGATTCAGGTCGCGGATGACGCGAAGGGACGTGAGATGCTTGCGCCGGACAACAAGAACCTGATGGCGGACGAGGAGGCGGCGATCGTCGACGAGGCGATCACGTCCCGGCGGTCGGTGAGAGCCTTCCTGCCGGACCCTGTGGATGAAAAGGTCATCCGCGAAATATTGGAGGTCGCCTCGCGCGCCCCTTCCGGCACAAACATGCAGCCCTGGAAGGCCTATGTTGCGACCGGCGAAACCAAGCAGCGCATCACCGACGCCATCATGAATTCCGGCATTCGCGCGGAAAAGGCGAAGTGGGACGAATACAAATATTATCCCGACAAGTTCTTCGAGCCCTACTATGCCAGGCGGCGCGCGGTAGGCTACGCGCTCTACGGCGCGATCGGGATCGGCAAGCGCGATGTCGACCAGATGCGGGCGCAGCACGACCGCAACTTTGTCTTTTTCGACGCGCCGGTCGGGATGATCTTCACCATCGACAGGCGCTTGAACCAGGGCTCGTGGATCGACCACGGCATGCTCCTGCAGTCGATCATGATCGCGGCGCGGGGCAGGGGGTTGCACACCTGTCCGCAGGCCGCATTTGCTCCTTATCACAACCAGATACGGCCGGTTCTTGGCATTCCGGATGAAGAGATCGTGGTGTGCGGCATGGCGCTCGGCTACGAGGACACCTCCAAGCCGGAGAACATGCTCCGGACCGAGCGCGAGCCGGTCGACGCCTGGGTGAAGTTCTTCAAATAGCCTTTCCGAACGCTTCCTGCTCGCGCAGTACGAGAGGGCACGCATGCCCACCGACCACCAGCGATAAGGAGAACGCTGGTGGTCGGCAGTCCACCGGCTGAAGGGCATCCGCCGGCGAATCGCGATCCGCCATCGGCAGCGAACCCGGCTAGGGCGCACGGGCCGAAGACCGGCAGCCGCCGGACCTCATCTGCCTGATTTCATTCCGACCGCTCTGGCCGCACCTCGAGAAAGACAGGCCACAACAATCGAGCGGGCGCTGAGTTCCGTACCCACGCGCGATCCTGGAGACCTCATCTTTCGGGGAATTGCGGATTTCTCCGGCCCGAAAGCGACTGTTTGCAACGTTACAGGTTACAGAATGTGAGCGGCCGGCCAACGGGCGACGGAACCAAAGTGACCAAAACCTGTTTGACTCCGCGAAGGGCCCCATAAGGAGTACCGAACATGAAACAGCGCAAAGCGATCGTTGCCGGCCTTGCGGCAGTCCTTAGTCTTGGCGTCGCCTCGGGCGTTGCCTGGGCACAGGATACGCAGGGCAATATGAAGCTCGATAACCAGGCGCAAGGCCAGGCCCAGACACAGCACAAGAAGGGCGGCGCCGATCTGAAGGCGCAAGGCAGCGCTGGTAGCCAGACGCAGGCTCAGAGCGATACCACCCAGATGAAGGGTGAAGCCGGCGCGAAGGCCGAAGGCGGCGCCAAGCTGAAAAAGGGCGACAATGCCCAAATGAAGGCCGAGGGCAATAGCGACACGAGCGCCGAGAAGAAGAACAACAAGAACGCCGAGCTGAAATCCAAGTCGGACAATCAGATGAAGGCGGAATCCGGCAACAAGTCGGATACCCAGATGAAGGCGGAAGAGTCCGGCTCATCGAAGAAGCACAATGGTTCGAAGGCCGAGATGAAGTCCGAATCCAAGTCGGACCAGAATCAGATGAAGGCCGAGGGCTCGACGAAGAACCGCTCCAAGGCTGAAATGAAGTCGGAGACCCGCACCACCAACAAGGCCGCTTCGGATACTGACAACACCGGCGCCAGCAACGAGAAGACCGGCTCCGTCCAGAAGAACGGCGGCGTGAACGTGAAGGTCACCAGCGAACAGAAGACCGAGATCCGCCAGGTGATCAAGACGCAAGACGTCCAGCCGGTCGAGCATGTCACCTTTGACGTGGATGTCGGCGTCGCGATTCCGCACACCATCCATCTGCACCGTCTGCCTCCGAGGATCGTGAAGATCGTGCCGGAATACGAGAGCTACGAGTATTTCGTCCTGGCCGATGGCCGCATCGTGATCGTCGATCCGGACACTTACGAGATCGTCTACATCATTGCGTAAGAGGTGTGCCGCGGGCAAATCAGGGCCCCGGCAGCGACCGGACAAAAACGAACTCCGCCAAACCACGGCGGAGTTCGACTTTTTTGCGGGGTGATCGCGAGGCGCCGTGCTTCAGCGCACCTCGTAGCCTACGTCCTCGGCGCCGTGACCGAGCATTGTCCAGAATGAGCGGGCGAAGGAGCGGAAGACATAGAGGTCGAACGCATCCTCGGCCGTGCGCTGGATCTGCGCGAGGATGTCGTGGTGAGCGGTCGATACGCCGGAGCCGACCGGAAAGGCCGGCAGGGCGAAGTCGATGGCAAAGAATTTCGCCAGAACCCATTCCGCTTTCGCCCCAGCCACGCGGATCGCGGTGCGGCCGTGCGACAGGTCGGTGACCGTCCCGGTCTCCGGCGCGACAGCCTGTCGAAGGCGCACCGCCAGCCCCTCCGGCTGCTCGACCAGCAGGAAGCGCCCGGGAGCGATGCCGAACGCGCCCTTGCCATTGGAGTATGCGCCCGCTCCCGCTCCGTCGGGCAGTGAGAGCGCCGTCGCCTCGCGGATCGCGGCAATCAGCGCCTTCTCCTGGCCATGCCAGGCGGCCGCCTGCACGATCGAGCCCGGCCGTGTCTCCGAAAGCACAACGCCGACGCTTTCAGCGAAATTGCCATGCGAGCCCGGCTTCCAGACCGGCGCGAGCGGTGAAAGCGGCTCAACCATGCATGCGGCTCCCTTCCGGGTCGTAGAAATGATGGCTGACGATGTCGATCGGGCCGAAGCGGCCGCGCACCGGATCGCAGGACCACGCGCGCTGGCCGATGCGCTCCTTGCCGCCTTTGACCAGCGCCAGCCCGATATATTTGCCCAGCGCCGGCGAGTAGCAGACGGCGGTGATATGGCCGATATCCTCGCCCGGCTCTTCCAGCGACCCGCCGGTCACGACGTGGGCGCCGCCATTCAGCGCGCGGCCATCGACCGAGACGACGCCGACAAGCTTCAGCCTGTTGGGTGAAAGCAGCCCCTCGCGGTCCATGACCGCGGAGCCGGCGAAAGGCTTTTTCTTCGACAGCATCCAGTCGAGATAGAGGTCGCGCGCGGTGGTGCGGCCGTCGATCTCGGAACCGGTGACGTGGCCCTTCTCGATGCGCAGCGTCCCGAGCGCCTCCATGCCATAGGGAACTATGCCGAACGGCTCGCCCGCTTGCATCAGCGCTTGCCAGACATGCAGGCCGTAGCCGGCGCCGCAATAGACCTCGTAGGCCATCTCGCCGGAGAAAGAGAGGCGGCAGATCATGACCGGCACGCCCCCGATCTCTCCGTGCACGATGCCCATGAAGGGGAGCGTCTGGTTGTCGATTTTCGTACCGGTGACGCAGGCGGCGAGCACGTCACGGGACTTCGGCCCGGCGATCGCCGCGCCGGCCCACTCGTCCGTGACGGAGGTGAGATGGACGCGAAGCTCTGGCCAGACGATGTCGAGATAGTATTCGAGCTGCTGCATGACCTTGCCGGCGTTGGCCGTGGTGGTCGTCATCAGGAACTCACCCTCGCCGAGCCGCCAGGTCGTGCCGTCATCATGGGCGATGCCGTCTTCCCGCAGCATCAGGCCGTAGCGCGCCTTGCCTACGGGAAGGGTCGAGAACACGTTGGTGTAGACGCGGTCGAGGAACTCGGCGGCGTCCGGCCCCTGCACGGCGATCTTGCCGAGCGTCGAGACGTCGACCATGCCGACGCCGGAGCGCACCGCTTTGGCCTCGCGTACATAAGCCTGCTCGACGGTCTCTCCGGGATGGCCGTAAATCTGCGGCCGGAACCAGAGCCCGGCAGGCATCATCCTGGCGCCCTTCTCGACATGCCAGTCATGCATCGGGGTGAGGCGGTCCGGACGGAGCTCGCCATAGCGCTCGCCGGCGAGGGCGCCGAGCGAGACCGGCGCGAAGGGCGGGCGGAAGCGCGTCGTACCGACTTCCGGAATGGAGAGGCCGCGCGCCTCGGCCATGATGGCCAGGCCCGGCACGTTGGAGGTCTTGCCCTGGTCGGTCGCCATGCCGAGCGTGGTATAACGCTTCAGGTGCTCGACGGAGATGAATCCCTCGCGATGCGCCAGCCGCACGTCCTCCGCCGTCACGTCGTGCTGGAAATCGACAAAGGCTTTTCCCTCGGCGCGGATCTCGCGATAGGGAGCCGGCTTCGGATCGAGCGCGGGCGCGAATACTTTCACGGGCTTGGCGCGCGAGGGCGCGGCGCCGATCGCCTTCTCGCCGGCCTTGCGGCCTTCCGCGATCGCGGTCTCCGTATCGCTCGCTCCGGTGAAGGCGCCTGCGCCGATCCAGTTCTGTATCGGCGGGGGCGGAAGAAACGCCTGAAGCTCGGCGCTCCATTCCGGCTTGCCGCCCGCCTGGCTGGCAAGATGCACGACAGGCGACCAGCCGCCGGACATCGCCAGGCAATCGGCCCCTATCGAGCGGGGCTCGCCCGAAAGCGCGCCTGAAGAATTGTCGAAGCGCCGGACCTCGATACCGGTCAGGCTCCTGCCGCCTTCCGTCCCGACGACGGCATAGCCGAGGAGCAGTTCGCCGCCGGCCTGCGCCGCGAGGTCGCGAGCGGCGGTGGAAACATCCGGTCGGACGTCGACAATCGCGGCGATCGAGGCGCCGGCCTGCCGAAGCGCGGCCGCCGCGCGATAGGCGCCGTCGTTGTTGGCAAAGACCGCAATATTGTCGCCGGGCAGGACGCCGAACTCGTTGGCGTAGCGCTCCGCCGCCGAGGCGAGCATCACGCCCGGGCGGTCATTGCCCGGGAAGATCAGCGGCCGCTCGAACGCGCCGGTGGCGAGGACCACCGTCCCGGCGCGGATGGTCCAGTGGCGGTGGCGCGGCTCGCCCTTGGCCGGCGTCAGCTTGTGATCGGCGACGCGCTCCAGGGCGGCGAGCGTGTTGTTGTCATAGTAGCCCCAGACCGTCGTGCGCGGCAGCATGCGCAGGTTCGGCATGGCGGCCAGTTCGCTGACCGCGGCGTCCGCCCATTCCTCGGCAGGCTTGCCGTCGATGCTCTCGCCCGACCAGCGGGCCGACCCGCCGAGTTGCGCGTCGAGGTCGGCGAGAATGACACGGCCGCCGGCGGTCGCGGCCGCCTTCGCGGCGGCCAGGCCGGCGGGGCCGGCGCCGACGACGAGCACGTCGCAGAAAGCGTTCATCTTTTCGTAGCGCGCGTCGTCGGCGGCATAGCCGGCACTGCCGAGACCGGCGGCGCGGCGGATGAACTGCTCGCAGAACATCCAGAAGCGCGTGCCCTTGAGCGGGCCGACGACCGGCCCCATGAAGGTCTTGTAGTAGAAGCCGGCGGAGATCAGCTTGCCGCCGAGCTGGTTCACCGCGCCGAAATCGAAGCTTAGGCTCGGGAAACGGTTCTGGCTGACCGCGGCAAGCCCGTCGTAGATCTCGACCATCGTCGCCGGGATGTTCGGCTCGCGGATGTCGCCGCGCAGTATGGTGACCAGCGCGTTGGGCTCGTCAACCCCGGCGGTCAGCACGCCGCGCGGCCGGTGGTATTTGAACGAGCGGCCGAAGAGCGTCACGCCATTCGCCAGCAGGGCGGAGGCGAGCGTATCGCCGGCGTACCCGGTATAGGCCTGGCCGTCGAATGTGAAGCGGACGGTGCGGGCGCGATCGACGCGGCCGCCGGATGCGGCGCGGCGCGGGCTCATGCCTGCTCTCCGCTCTTGTGGCGCGCCGCCGATTTACGCTCGTGCTCGCGGGCGAAGCCGACCGAGCTGATGACGTGGGTCATCGTGTTGCGCACCACGAGGAGATGGCTGCGGCAGCCGCCTGAGTGCTGCCAGTATTCCTTGTGGTCGCCGACAGGATTTACGCGCTGATAGACATAGTCGTACCAGGCCTCCTGGTCGGTCGAGGCGGGATCGGGGCGGACGCGGTTGGCGTCGCCCTGATAGGTGAACTCGGCGAGGTCGCGCGGGCCGCAATAGGGGCAGGTGATCAGCATGAGAGTGCCCTGGATTTTTGCGGATTGGGTGCACCCCCCTCTGGCCTGCCGGCCATCTCCCCCTCACGGGGGGATATCAGGCCTTCAGCGGCGACGGTTCTAATCGCCAAATTTTCAGAAAAAGAGCAGAGCAAGCGGCCGTCTCGATCTCCCCCCTTGAGGGGGAGATGGCCGGCAGGCCAGAGGGGGGTGAGACCGATATGGTTCATCTCGATGTGCTCAATGCAGCCGGGGCGTCGAGCCCTGGCCCTTCTCGTCGATGAGGATGCCGCGCCTGAAACGGTCGAGCGTGTAGGCGGCGTTGATCGCATGAGGCTGGTCGCGGGCGATGGTATAGGCGAACGCCCAGCCGGAGGCCGGCGTCGCCTTGAAGCCGCCGTAGCACCAGCCGCAGTTCAAATACATGCCGGGCAGGGGGCCGGTGGTGATGATCGGCGAGCCGTCCATGGACATGTCCATGATGCCGCCCCATGAGCGCAGCAGCCTGACCCGCGACAGGCCGGGAAACATCGCGCACATTTCGCTCATGACATCCTCGACCACGGGCAGGTTGCCGCGCTGTGCGTAGGTGTTGTAGCCGTCGATGTCGCCGCCGAAGACGAGCCCGCCCTTGTCGGACTGCGACATGTAGAGATGGCCCGACCCGAAGGTGACGACCGTGTCGACGAAGGGCTTCAGCGATTCCGAGACGAACGCCTGCAGGACGTGGCTCTCGATCGGCAGCTTGTCGATGCCGGCGAGCTTCATCACATGGCCGGTCATGCCGGCGACGGCGACAGCCGTCTTCCGCGCGCGGATTTCGCCGCGCGTCGTTTTCACGCCGGTTATGCGGTCGCCGTCGCGCAGGAATCCGATCACCTCGCAATTCTCGATGATATCGACGCCGCGCCTGTCGGCGCCGCGCGCGAAACCCCAGGCCACCGCGTCATGGCGGGCGGTGCCGGCGCGCGGCTGCAAGAGCCCGCCGACGATCGGGAAGCGGGCGGATCCGGAGACGTCGAGGCCCGGGACCTTGCGCGCGACCTCGTCCCGGGAGAGCAACTCCGCGTCGGCGCCATTCAGGCGCATGGCGTTGCCGCGGCGGGCGTAATCGTCCATCTGCGCCGGCGTGTGGGCGAGGTTGAGCACGCCGCGCTGCGAGAACATGACATTGTAGTTCAATTCGTGGGACAGATTCTCCCACAGCTTCATCGAATGCTCGTAGAACCGCACGCTTTCCGGCAGCAGGTAGTTCGAGCGCACGATCGTCGTGTTGCGGCCGATATTGCCTTGGCCAAGCCAGCCGCGCTCGACGACCGCGACATTGCTGATGCCGTGCTCGGCGGCGAGATAGTAGGCGGTGGAGAGGCCGTGCCCGCCGCCGCCGACAATGACGACGTCATAGGCCGGCTTCGGATCCGGTTTGCGCCAGGCGGGCTTCCAGTCCTTGTTGCCCGAAAAGGCATTGCGCAAAAGCGATAGTGCCGAATATTCCGCCATCTTGTCCTGCCGAACGGCGCCCCAAGCGGTGCGAACCTATAGAGAGGTGCATAAGGCCAAGGCAAGGAAAGCGCCATGGCTTTTCGGCCAGCCGACCTCGGACCTTGCCGATCTCGCGTCCCCTGGACTCGGGTCCCGTTAAATCGCGCGTCGGCTCGGCGATTGCCTGATCGGGATAATGCAAATTGCCGACTCCTCGGCTTTCCGCGCCTTCCAATGCATCCGGTCGAAATCCGATCGGGTAATGGTTCGTTTTCGATCCGCCCGGCGTATAGTCGACAAGGAATGGGCT
>JBQCFH010000010.1:0-4944 GCA_051959385.1 Rhizobiaceae bacterium
AAAGTGCCCGACGCGCGTCACCCCGGTTTGGCGCGTGAGCGCAGCGAACGGCGCCAAGACCGGGGTCCATTCCGTGACATTGAAGCTTTTTCTGCTACCGCACTGTAATGGACTTAACGCCGCCTCGTTCTGAGCCGCTACCCCGCTTCCGGATTTTTTACGGAATAGGTCCCGGTCTTCCGGTCCTCGCTGCGCTCGTTCCGGAAACCGGGATGACGGCGCATGGTGGCGCACGCCCTTCGGCCATCGCTGCTGCTCCGCCCCAGGAAGACGGCGCCCCCCTACTCGATATCCTCGATCGCCTGCCCTGCCCCGCCTTCGATCCGCTGCGCGAGAGAGGCCTTCATGAACCCGTCTAGGTCGCCATCGAGCACGTCGGAGGGGCTGGTGCTCTCGACCCCTGTGCGCAGATCCTTCACGAGCTGATAGGGCTGCAGCACGTAGGAACGGATCTGGTGGCCCCAGCCGATGTCGGTCTTCGAGGCTTCGGTCGCGTTGGCCGCCTCCTCGCGCCGCTTCAATTCCTCCTCGTAGAGGCGCGAGCGCAGCATCTCCCAAGCCGTCGCGCGGTTCTTGTGCTGCGAGCGTTCGGCCTGGCAGGCGACCGCTATGCCCGTCGGGATATGGGTGATGCGGACGGCCGAGTCCGTCGTGTTGACGTGCTGGCCTCCGGCTCCCGACGAACGATAGGTGTCGATCCGCACGTCGGATTCCGGGATGTCGATCTCGATCGTGTCGTCGACGACCGGATAGACCCAGACGCTGGCGAAGGAAGTGTGCCGGCGCGCGTTGGAATCGTAGGGGGAGATGCGCACCAGCCGGTGAACGCCGGATTCGGTCTTCAGCCAGCCATAGGCGTTGTGCCCCTTGACGAGAACGGTGGCTGACTTGATCCCGGCCTCCTCCCCGTCATGGATTTCCAGCACCTCGACCTTGAAACCGCGGCGTTCGGCCCAGCGCGTATACATGCGCAACAGCATCGAGGCCCAGTCCTGGCTCTCGGTGCCGCCGGCGCCTGCATGGATTTCCAGGTATGTGTCGTTGGCGTCGGCCTCGCCCGAGAGCATGGTCTCGATCTGTCGCGCCTTGACCTCGCCCGACAGCGCCCGGATGGCCGCCTCGGCCTCGTCCACGACGCCCTGATCGCCTTCCTCCTCGCCGAGTTCGATCAGGCCGACATTGTCGTCGAGCGCCTGCGTCAGGCCGCGCACCGCCTTGATGCCGTCCTCGAGCGACTGGCGCTCCCGCATCAGCTTCTGCGCTTCCTGCGGATCGTTCCAGAGCGCGCCGTCCTCGGCGCGGCTGTTGAGATAGTCGAGCCGCTTTAGAGCCTGATCCCAGTCAAAGATGCCTCCTCAGCAGGGCGATCGCCTGCTTGATTTCGTCGACGAGGCTTTCCGTTTCGGCGCGCATCGGCTCGTTCTTCTCATTCCATGGGTGCGTTGAATCGGCGCGGAACATAGGGAGGCGAGCCCCCGCTGTAAAGCACGAGCGGGAGCGGCCTCTCCTTGTCTAGTAAAGTCCGCCGCTGCCGGTGGTCACCGCCTGGTTCGCCTCGGGCGAGAGCGGGCGCGGCGCGCCGATATCCATCTCGTCGCCCATGCCGATGACCGAATAGGTGTCGGCGGGGCCGGTGCCGGGCTTAAAGGCCTCCAGGAGGACGTCGGGCCCGCCACCTTCGGCGCGCATGCCGGTCTTGCGGTTGATCGGGATCAGCTTCATGCCGGGTGGCACGCGGAAGTCCACGGGCCTCGTGCCGGCAAGCTCGGCCTTCATGAATTCCTTGAACACCGGCGCGGCAAGCCCGCCGCCGGTCGAGCCATGCCCCATCGGCTTCGGCGTGTCGTAGCCCATGTAGAGGCCGACCACGAGGTCCGGCGTGTACCCGACGAACCAAGCGTCCTTCTCGTCATTGGTCGTGCCCGTCTTGCCGGCGATCGGATAGCCGAGATCGTGGATGATGTAGCCGGTGCCGCGCTCCACCACGCCTTCCATCATTGAGGTGATCTGGTAGGCCGTCATCGGGTCGAGCACCTGCTCGCGGTTGTCGATGATCGTCGGTTCGGGCTGGTTGTGCCAATCCTGCGCATTGCAGCCTTCGCAGGTACGCTGGTCATGCTTGAAGATCGTCTTGCCGTAGCGGTCCTGGATGCGGTCGATCAGCGACGGCTTGATCTGCTTGCCGCCATTCGCCATCACCGCATAGGCCGAGACCATGCGCATCACCGTCGTCTCGCCCGAGCCGATCGCCATCGGCAAATACGGCGCGAGATGATCGTAGACGCCGAAGCGCTCGGCATATTCCGAGACGATGTTCATGCCGAGGTCCTGGGCAAGCCGGATCGTCATCAGGTTGCGCGACTTCTCGATACCGAGGCGCAGGGTCGAGGGTCCGGCCCATTTGCCGCCGTAATTGTGCGGCTCCCAGATCGTGTTCCCGACCTTGATGGTAATGGGGGCGTCAAGCACCACCGACGCCGGCGTATAGCCGTTGTCGAGCGCGGCGGAATAGACGATCGGCTTGAAGGCCGAGCCCGGCTGCCGCATCGCCTGCGTGGCGCGGTTGAACTCGGATTCCGCATAGGAGAAGCCGCCGACCATGGCGAGCACGCGGCCCGTATGTGGGTCCATCGCCACCATGCCGCCTTCGATCTTGGGAACCTGGCGCAAGAGCCATCCCGACCCCTCGGCGTCCTCGCCGGCGCTCTCCGGATCGTTGCCTTGCTCGGCGACCTGCTTCTTCTCGACATAGACGACATCGCCCGGAGAGAGGACGTCGGCGGGCGAATCGGCCTTGAGCAGCTTTCCGTCCTTGAAATGGCGCATCGCCCATTTCATGTCGCCCGTGGCGATGAATCCCTTCTCGCGCTCGGGCGCCAGCGCGCCCGATTGCAGGCGCTTGGGCTGGATTCCGACGGTGACGCCCTTGTCGCTTGTATCGAGCACGACCGCGAGATGCCATTCCGGCACGTCGCTCAGCGCATCGATCTTGCCGAGCGCCGGTCCCCAGTCGCCGGAAACGTCGATCTTGTCGACCGGACCGCGATAGCCGCGCAGCGTGTCGTACTTGATCAGACCGTGCTGGAGCGCCTTGCGCGCCAGGCGCTGCATCTTGGGATCGAGCGAGGTCCTGACCGACAGGCCGCCCTCGTAGAGCGCCGCCTCGCCGTAGCGGGCCAGGATTTCCCGGCGCACCTCCTCGGTGAAGTATTCGGCTGCGAAGAGATAGGTGCCGCTGCGGCGCAGCTTGACGCCGAGCGGCTCGGCCTTGGCCTTCTCGCCCTCTTCCTTGCTCACATAGCCGTTCTCGACCATGCGATCGATGACGAAGTTCCGCCGCTCGATGGCGCGGTCGGTATGGCGGAAGGGCTGATAGTTCGACGGCCCCTTGGGCAGCGCGGCAAGGTAGGCGGCTTCCGCCACCGTCAGCTCGTTGACCGATTTGTCGTAATAGGTGAGCGCCGCGCTGGCGATGCCGTAGGAGCCCATGCCGAGGAAGATCTCGTTCAGGTAGAGCTCGAGGATGCGGTCCTTGGAGTAGGCCCGCTCGATCCGGAAGGCCAGGATCATCTCCTTGATCTTGCGGTCGATCGTCTGGTCCGAGGAAAGCAGGAAGTTCTTCGCGACCTGCTGCGTGATCGTGGACGCGCCGACGGGCCGTTTGCCGGTGCCGAGATTTTGGACGTCGGTAATGATGGCGCGGACGATGCCCTGAACGTCGATGCCCGGATGCGTGTAGAAATTCTTGTCCTCGGCGGAGATGAACGCCGCCTTGACACGGTCCGGAATGGCCTGGATCGGCAGGTAGAGCCGGCGCTCATGGGCGTATTCGGCCATCAGCGAGCCGTCGGCGGCATGGAAGCGGGTCGTCACCGGCGGTTCGTATTTCGCCAGCACCTCGTAGTCCGGCAGATCCTTCGTCAGATGGCCGACATAGAGCGCCACGCCTGCCGCCGCCAGCAGCGCCAGCATCACTCCGACGCCGAAAAAATAGCCCAGAAGTCGTATCATGCCTGCTCCAGCGCGCGTCCGGCCTAGTCAGACGCGCCAAGCGTAAGGCGAGAGTCGTGCCCGCGCCACCCTACTCCGATTTGGCGATCCATGCGTCGCCGTTGTGGGCAAAATGCGGCAGCGCCGGCGTGGAGGCGCAAAAGCGCACCATTAGGACGCGAACTGTTGTCTCGATGCAACGCACCGCCGGAGCGGCGCGACGGGCAGGAGGCTCTCATCCCCCTGCCCTCATCCGCGCCACCGAAAACAGCTCGATGGCGCGGCACATGCTGTCGATCGCCTTCGCGCGCCATTCGGGATCGCGCAATTCGGCCTCGTCCTTGGGGTTCGAAAGATAGCCGAGCTCGACCAGGACCGACGGCACGTCCGGCGCCTCCAGCACCCGGAACCCGGCAAATCGGTGCGGGTTGTTGATCAGCTCTATTTTGGTCGACAGCTGGTCGACGAGCGACCGGGCGAAGCGGATCGAGAAGGCATGCGTTTCGCGGCGGATGAGATCGACGAGAATGTCGGCGACCTCGTGATTGGCGTCGGTGATCTCGACGCCCGCGAGGTCGTCGGAGAGGTTCTCGCGCGTGGCGACGGCGGCGGCGGCCGCGTCCGACGCCTTGTCGGAAACGGTATAGACGGTCGCTCCCCGAATGCCCTTGATCGAAATCGTATCGGCGTGGATGGAGATGAAGAGATCGGCGTCGTCCTGGCGGGCGATGCGGACGCGCTCGTCGAGCGGCAGGAACCGATCGTCGTCGCGCGTCATGAAGACCTTGTATTTTCCGGTCTTTTCCAGCGCCTGCTTCAATTCCAGGCCGAAGGCGAGCGTGATGTTCTTCTCGACCGTCCCGGTTATTCCCTCCGCGCCGCCGTCGATGCCGCCATGACCCGGGTCGATGACGATGGTAAAGGGTTTTCCAGCGGGTTTCGGTCCCACATCGA
>JBQCFH010000011.1:0-35440 GCA_051959385.1 Rhizobiaceae bacterium
CACATTGCCGGTGCAGTCGAAGGTGTAGTCCGCCCCGCCGATCTGGTCGGCGCCGCGCTTCGTCAGGTTGACGATCTCCTGGACGACATTGTCGACCTCCTTCGGGTTGACGAAATGCGTCATGCCGAAGCGCTCGCCCCACTTCTTCTTGTCGTTGTTGACGTCGACGCCGATGATCATGTCGGCGCCGGCAAGCTTCAGCCCCTGGATGACGTTCAAGCCGATGCCGCCGAGACCGAAAACGGCGGCCGTCGCCCCCGCCTCCACCTTGGCCGTGTTGATCACCGCGCCGATGCCGGTGGTCACGCCGCAGCCGATATAGCAGATCTTGTCGAAGGGGGCTTGCGGATCGACCCTGGCCACCGCGATCTCCGGCAGCACGGTGAAGTTCGAGAAGGTCGAGCAGCCCATGTAATGGTGGATCCTGTCCTTGCCGATCGAGAAGCGGCTGGTGCCGTCCGGCATCACGCCCTGCCCCTGGGTGGCGCGGATCGCGGTGCAGAGATTGGTCTTGCGCGACAGGCAGGAGGGGCACTGCCGGCATTCCGGCGTATAGAGCGGGATGACGTGGTCGCCCTTCCTGACGCTGGTCACGCCCCTGCCGACATCGACCACCACGCCCGCCCCCTCATGGCCGAGGATCGCCGGGAACAGGCCCTCCGGATCGGCGCCGGACAGCGTGAACTCGTCGGTGTGGCAGATGCCGGTCGCCTTGATCTCCACCAGCACCTCGCCCTCCCTCGGGCCGTCGAGATCGACTTCCATGATCTCGAGCGGCTTGCCCGCGGCAAAGGCTACCGCCGCGCGTGTTTTCATCGAACTGTCCCTCCGTGCAAGTTACCGAATTGAAAGAGTGATGTGGCGTCGCAACCTATGCCGCGATCTTTGCCGGCCCAGCCGGGAAGATGCCCGACATGACGATGAAACCCTTGATGCGCTTGACGCGGTCGCACCAGCGGCGGATCGCCGGGTAGTCCTGGCGGGAAATGCCGCCTTCCTCCGACAGCATGATGTATGGAAAGCAGGCGATATCGGCGATCGTCGGATGCGGGGCGGAGCATATCCAGTCGCGTCCTTCCGCCTCGCCAAACCAGAGATGCTCGTCGAGGATGCGGAAGAGCCGATGCGCGCCCGTCCGGCACGCCTGGATATCGAAATCGTAGAAGAGCCCGTCGTGCAGCCTGGACGCCGAGGCAGTGGCGGTGATGCCATCGGCAAAGGCGAGCCATTGGCTGATCTCGCCAAGCAACTCGGGATTGTCGCGTGGGTACCATTTGCCCGAGACATCGTATTTCGAGGCGAGATAGACCAGGATCGCCTGTGCATCCCTCAGCACCAGGCCGTCATCCTCGATGACAGGTATCTGCCCGAGCGGATTGAGCTTCAGGAAGCTTTCCGATTTGTGTTCGCGGCCAGGATAGAAGTCGACCGGAACCGTCCTGTATTCAACGCCGAGGATGCTCATCAACAGCCTCAGCTTGTAGCAATTGCCGGAGAGTTCGTAGTCGTAGAGGGTGATCATGCGTTTGCGCCTTCCTGCAAGATCGGCGCCCCTTCGCGCCCCCCTCTGGCCTGCCGGCCATCTCCCCCGCAAGGGGAGCGATCAGCCTTCACTAGCGCCCCCGCCAATCCCGAACGTTGCAGAATGGGAGCCGGCGAAAGCGGCAGGCGTAATCTCCCCCGTCGTGGGGGAGATAGCCGGCAGGCCAGAGGGGGGCAACGTAGAGCGCTTACATCCGCCGGCATGGGCTTTCCCTCACGCATCCAGCACCAGCCGCGCCGATTTCGCCCGGCTCACGCAGGTCATGATTTTCGTGCCGCTCCGCTTTTCGGCTTCATTGAGATAGACGTCCTGGTGGTCCGGCACGCCGTCGATCACGGTCGCCATGCAGGTGCCGCAGGCGCCCTGCTCACATGAGGAGGGCATATCGATCCCTGCCTCGCGCATTACTTCGAGGATGGTCTTGCCGGCGGGAACCTGTAAGGTCAGGGCCGAGCGGGCGAGCGCGATCTCGAAGCTCGAACTGTCATCGATCTTGTTCGTGTTCTTGAAGTATTCGAAATGCACCGCCTCCACGGGCCAGCCCTTTTCGGCTGCGATGCGCCGCGCGGCCTCCAGCATCGGGCCCGGCCCACAGAGATAGAGATGCATGTCGGGCCGATAGGAGGAGAGGAGTTCGACGAGCTTCTCCCCGGTCTCCTTCGGACCGAGGCCTAGATGCAGGGTCACGGTGTCCTGGATTTCGGCAAGCCGTTCGGGGAAGGCCACATGGCCCTCGCTCTGCGCGAAATAGTGGAGTTCATGCGACAGGCCGGAATGATGCAGCGCCTGGGCCATAGCGAGGAGCGGCGTTATGCCGATGCCGCCGGCCACAAGCAAAGTCTTCACTGCGTCGCGCCGGAGCGGGAAATTGTTGCGCGGCTCCGAGATGGCGAGCACGTCGCCTTCGCGGACCACATCATGCATGCAGATCGAGCCGCCCTTTGACTCGGGCTCACGCTTCACGCCGATGATGTAGCTGCCGGTCTCGCCCGGCCCGTTCGTCACCGAATATTGCCTGATCTCGCCGTTCGGCATGTGCACGTCAACGTGCGCGCCGGGCTGAAAGGTCGGCAAGAGACCCTTGAGCGGCCTGAGTTCGAAGCCGGCAATGCCTTCGCCCGCCTGCCACTTCCGGGCGACGGCGACGCGCAGCGCAGCTTTGCGGCCATGCGGCGTCGCCTCCGGCATTTCGGCAAGCGTTGCCGATACGCGCTCGTAGACAGGCTCGATTGGCGGCGGCGCCGGCTCGGCCGCCGCTTTGCGTTCGGCAAGATCGCGCAACGCCGAGAGTCGCTCATTGTGATGGCGCAGAACGGCAATACGGCTCTCCTGCCCAGGCTCGCGGTCGAGCACGCCGCGGATTACCGAGCGGTTCGAATCGACCGGCTGGACGAAGAAGACGGCGACCGTCTCGGCGCCGCCGCCTCGGGAGCGGAGTGCGATGCAAAAATCGGCATCCGCTTCGACGCTAACGGACGCATCGGGGCCGGCAATGTCGTCGTTCGGCTGAAAGCGATAGGTTTTCAGCCCTGCGAGCACCCGGTCGGCCGGCGCGTTGACCGGAATACCGCGAAGCGCGAAGGGCATTCCTTCTTCGAGCGCGCGGAGGACCGGCGCTTCGCCGGTCGGCTGTTCCGCGGTCCAGACCAGCCCATAGCGCTCGACCGAGGGATAGGTGCGGTTGGTGATGGTGCGCGCCGGCGCATCGGCCGGGTGCGCGGGAATATAGGTGCAGCCGGCGGTGCGGTTGGAATAGCGCCAGCCATGATACTGGCATTTGAGCTCGCGGCCGTCATTGATGCCGATGGAGAGGCGCACGCCGCGATGCAGGCAGCGATTCTCCCAGACGTTGACGTAGCCGTCGTCCGCCCGCCAGACCGCGAATTCGCGGCCGAGAAGCTGGCCATGGAAGACATGGCGGTAGGGCAGGTCGTGGGCCGCGGCAATCGGATGCCACTCACCTTTCGCGCGTTCAAGCAACACCCTCTCCATCAGTTCGCGGCGGGAATGACGCCGTAGGTCACCCCTTTCCGGGAAAGCCAGCGGCGGTAGGAGATCGCCGATTTGTCGGCGCGGATGGGCGTCTCGGCACGCGGATCGAGCGGCAGACGCTTGGGGAACTGGTTCTCGAGGATAGGCTTGTCCTGACCGAATATGGTCTGCTGGAAACGTTTGATGACCTTGTCCTCGTTCTCATCGTCGAGAACGCAAAGCAGCATGTGCGCGCGCACATGTTCCTGGTCCAGCGGCTGCAGGAAGACCGCGATCACGTCGAGCCTGTTCTCGTCCACCGGGCTCGATTTGTAGAGCACCGAGCAATAGGGATGCGGCACGCGATAGATATATTCGACATCCGCGCCGCCGGTCGAAGCCGTCGAGGCCATCGGCTGGAAGAAGCGGCAGCGCGTGGCAACGATCTCGTCCCGGTCGGCCGAAATCTCGACGTCGTACTCCTTCACTTCCGTATGCGGCTCCGCGCCGAGAATGTCGGTGTGGACGTAAGGAAAATGGCCCATGTCCAGAAAATTCTCGATGGCGCGCGGGGCCGAGACGTTCACACCGATGGTGGCGGCGTTGAGCTTGCGCCGGTCAGGTTCATCGAATTCGGGGATCGGGAAGATGTCGGCCGGCGGATCGCCGAGCGAGGTCCAGACATATCCATAGGCGCTCTTCGCCGGCAACGTGCCGTCGAGCTTTGCAAGATCGACCGGCTCACCGCTCCCAGGTTTCGGCCGCGACCGCCAGGCCGCCACCTTGCCGTCGGCGTCGACCGCGAAACTCACGCGCTCCTCCAGGAGCACCGTATCGACAACCCTGCCTACCGGCATCTCGGCAATAGCGGCCAGCGGGTGCCAGAGATTGAGGATCACGGGGTCCTTGCATTTCGCCTCTGTCATGGCGGCTCCTCTATCGTGCTCCCGGGCGAAACTCATTGGCGCGCGGGGATCGCGCCATAGGTCACGGCGCGCTCGCGCAGCCAGCGCCGGTACGTGATCGAGCTCTGATCGGCACGGATCGGCGTCTCGGCCGCGGGATCGAGCGGCAGCCGCTTCGGCACCTGGTTCTCCAGGATCGGCTTGTCCTGGGCGAAGATGAGCTGCATGAACCAGCGAATCGTCGCCTCGTCGATCTCATCCTTCAGGTAGCAGAGGAAGGGATGGGCGATACAGTTCTCTTCATCGACCGGTTGGACGAAGAGCACGATCGCGTCCAGTCGGTCGGGCTTGACCGGATTGCTCTTGTAGAGCGCGACCGTATAGGGCCGGATGACCTTGTAGATGTAATCGACCATCATGCCGCCTGACGCGTTGGGCGAGGCGACCGGCTGGTAGAACTTGCATTCGGTCGCCAGCACCTCGTCCTCTTCGGTGACGGTCACCCGATAAGGCTGCACTTCGGTATGCGGCTCGTCGCCGAGCCAGCCCGTATGCACGAAGGGGAAATGTCCCATGTCCAGGAAGTTTTCCACCGCGCGCAGGCCGGACACCTTGACCGCGATCGAGCCGCCTGTGACGAGATACCGGTCCGCCTCTTCGGCCTCCGGCACGGCGACGATGTCGCGCTCCGGCGTTCCAAGGCAGGCCCAGACGAAGCCGTAGCGCGTGTCCGAGCGGATGGGCTCCCCGGTGTTGGTCCGGGTGACTTCATATCCGCGAATGCCCGGCTTTATGGAGAGATCGACCCCGAGCAGCTTGGTCGCGAAGCGGGAGCGATCGGCGAGCATGCCGCGTTCGGCGACGACATGCCAGTCGTCCACCAATACCCGATCCAGGCAGAATTCCTGCTGCATATGGACGCTCCGGATGTATGCTCCCTGCGCGATTGGATATTCACTCAAACAAGATTGGATATCAATCCAGAATTTTGGTCAACCAATCACTGATTTTGGAGTTGACAGTGTTGCGTGTTTGTCTTCCATTTGCAATGAGCTGGATTGCAATCCGCTCTGGATTCTCAAGGCTCCGGCGAGGATAGCAAGTTCGCCCATGACCAGCCGTTCCCAGGCCATTGCCGACATCCTGACGCGGGCGATCATCGATCATCGGCTCGTGCCCGGCTGCAAGCTCGGCGAACGCGAGCTTGCCGAGATTTTCGACGTCAGTCGAATTGTCGTGCGCCAGGCGCTGATCCGGCTTGCCGACGACGGACTGGCTTCGATCGAGCGCAACCGCGGCGCATTCGTCGCCAAGCCGAGCCTTCAGGAGGCTCTGGAAATCTACGACGCCCTCACGTTGGTCGAGCAGGGCGTCGCCGCGCAACTCAGCGACAGGCTCGGGCCGGCTGGCTGGGCGGAACTCCGCCAGCACGTCGAGCGCCAGCGGCAAGCGGTCGCGGCAGGCAATAACGGCCTCGCCGATGTGCTTGGGCAGGAGTTCCACACGGTTTTCGTCAGGCTTTCGCGCAACAAGGTGATGCAGGAGATTCACGCTCAGCTCGTGCGCCGCACGACCCTGCTGCGTTCCCTGATTACTGCCGACTTCGACTATTGCAATCTGCTCGACGACCATGCGCGCGTGGTCGATCTGCTCGAAAAGAAGCGCCTGAAGCAGGCCATGGAGCTTATCGACAACCACCACCGCAGCGTGGTGCGCGGCTACATCATGGATCGCGACGTGTTCCCGGAGATGACGCCGCGCGAGGCGCTCGCACCATACCTGAACGGCGCCGAGCAATCCTTGACGCCGAACGGCCTCGCGAACGCGGCGGTCGTGGAACGCAACGGGCATGACGCGCATGCGCATGCCCATCGGGCAAAAACAGATCCGGCGCTCAAGCCGGGCAAGCGCAAGAACATAAACCAGACAGAGGGTCCAACATTATGAGAAACACGACCAGACGCGATGTATTGAAATATGGCGGCGCATTGGGCGCGGCACTGGGCACCGGCACACTGTCCCGCATTGCTTTGGCGGACGAGCCGCTCAAGATCGGCGTGGTCTATGTCTCGCCGGTCGCCGAGATCGGCTGGACCAAGCAGCACAGCCTGGCGGTCGAAGCGGTCGAAAAGGAGTTCGGAGACAGGGTCAAGTTCACCGTCATCGACAACATCTTCGTTCCGCAGGATGCCGAGCGCGTTTTCCGCAAGCTCGCGGCGGACGGCAACAAGCTGATCTTCGGCACCAGCTTCTCGCATGGCACGCCCATGCAGAAGGTCGCGCCGCGCTTCCCGAAAACCGCTTTCGTACACTGCTCGGGCATCGTGCACCTGGCCAATCTCGGCACTTTCGAGGCCAAATATTACGAGGGCACCTTCGTCGCCGGCGCGGCAGGCGGCTACATGTCGAAAGCGGGCAAGATCGGCTTCATCGGCGGCTTCCCCATTCCCGATATCGTCGGTCCGGCCAATGCGCTTCTACTCGGCGCGCAAAGCGTAAACCCGAAAGCGACCTGCAACGCGATCTTCCTCAATTCCTGGTTCGATCCGGGCAAGGAGAAGGAGGCGGCGCTCACGCTCGTTTCGCAGGGCTGCGACGTTATCTGCTCGATGACGGACACGCCGACCGGCGTGCAGGTTGCCGGCCAGAAGGGCGCCTGGTCGATCGGCTACGCCAGCGACATGTCCAAATTCGCTTCCGGCAAGCAGCTCACGGCGTTCACTCTCGACTGGTCGAGCGATTACATCGGCAACGCCAAGGCCGTTCTCGACGGCACCTGGAAGCCGGCCGTCCGCTGGGACGGGCTCGGTGCCGGGGTCGTAAAGATGGCGCCGTACAACGATGAGATTCCGGCCGATGCCAAGGCGAAGCTGAAGCAACTCGAGGCCGATATCGCCTCCGGCAAGGTTCATCCCTATGCGGGCGAACTAAAAGACCAGGACGGCAAGGTCAGGGTAGCGAAGGGCAGTGTCCTCTCCGACAATGACATCCGTGGCATGAACTGGTTCGTCGCCGGCATGATCGGCAAGCTGGCGTGACCAGGTATTTCGGCTGACAGTCCGCGGCTCGATGCTCCGCCAGCCATCTCTCGGAAGAGAACGGCGCCATTCCTGCGCCGGCTCTTTCGATTTCGTGAAGCGGGAGAGGGCTGGGCTAAAGCGCGAGCCGGCGGGCGCGCCAGTCAAATTCCATCCGACGCCAGCCAAGCTCCATTGAAAAAGACGGCAAGACCGCATGATCCCACGCCTTGAGCTGCGCAACATAACCAAACGCTATCCCGGCGTGGTCGCCAATGACGACATCTCGCTCGCCATCATGCCGGGCGAGATCCACGCCGTGCTCGGGGAGAACGGCGCCGGCAAATCGACGCTGATGAAAATCATCTACGGAGCCGCCAAAGCCGATTCCGGCGAGATATGGTGCGACGGCAATCTCATCGGGACGCACGACCCGGCAAGCTCGCGCGCGCTCGGCATCGAAATGGTCTACCAGCATTTCGCGCTCTTCGAATCCGTTTCGGTGGTGGAGAACATAGCGCTCGCGGTGCGCGGCAGCTTCGACCTGCCGGCGCTCTCGAGGCAGATCCGCGCGCTTTCCGAACGCTACGGCATGCCGATCGACCCGGCCCGCCGCGTGCATGACCTCTCGGTCGGCGAGCGCCAGCGCGTGGAGATCGTGCGCTGTCTGTTGCAGAACCCGAGGCTCCTGATCCTCGACGAGCCGACTTCGGTCCTGACGCCGCAAGCGGTGGCGAAGCTGTTCGAGATGCTTCGTCAGCTCGCCGCGGAAGGTTGCAGCATTCTCTATATCAGCCACAAGCTCGACGAGGTGCAGGAGCTTTGCGATTCGGCGACCGTTCTCAGGAATGGCCGCGTGACGGGAACGGCGCGGCCGCGGGAGACGACCGCCATTGAACTCGCGCGCATGATGGTCGGCTCCAAGCTGCCGGAGATGCATATTGAAGCGCCGCGACCGAGCCCAAAGCCGGTGCTGGAAGTTCGCGGGCTTTCCGCGCCGGCGCGCGACAAGTACGGAGTGGGCTTGAAGGACGTCGGCTTCGAAGTGCATGGCGGCGAGATCGTCGGCGTCGCCGGGGTCTCGGGCAACGGACAGGCGGAGCTGATTGCACTGCTCTCCGGCGAGCGCAGGCATCAACCTTCAGACGCAATCCGGATCGAGGGCCGTCCATGCGGCCAGCTCGATGCAGGCGAACGTCGCAGACTGGGCCTCGCCTTCGTACCCGAGGAGCGGCTTGGCCGCGGCGCGGTTCCCGGGCACGCCCTTTGGGAAAACGGCGTGCTGACCGGCCATCGCTTCGGATCCGTGCGCAACGGACTGATAGACCGCGGCCGCGCTGCCGATTTCGCGAACGGCATCATCGGCAAGTTCAAGGTGAAAGCCAATGGGCCGAAAGCAACGGCGCAGAGCCTTTCGGGCGGAAACCTGCAGAAATTCATCGTCGGCCGTGAGATCGAGCTGAAACCCAAGCTGCTGCTGGTGTCGCAGCCGACATGGGGCGTCGACGTCGGGGCAGCCGCCTTCATCCGCCAGACGCTGGTGGACATCAGCCGGGCAGGCACGGCGATCCTGCTCGTTTCAGAGGAACTCGACGAGCTCTTCGAAATTTGCGACAGGCTGCTCGTCATCTGCCAGGGCCGGGTCTCGCAGCCGCTTGTGCGCACGGAGACAAACCGCGAGCAGGTCGGGGTCCTGATGACCGGCGCCGATGAGGGCCGGAGCCGGAGGCGCGAAATTGCTCTTCAGGATTGAACAGCGACCCGAGCCTTCGGCGGCGATGCGGATCGCCGCACCCATCATAGCGGCAGCGCTGACGCTCCTTGTCGGCTCTATCATGTTCGCTGCGCTCGGCCACGATCCTGCCGAGACGCTGAGGGCCTTTTTCGTCGCGCCCTTAAGCGACATGAACGGCGTGTCGGAATGGCTCCTGAAAGCCTCGCCGCTCATCCTCATCGGCTGCGGGCTCGCGGTAGGTTTCCGCGCCAATGTCTGGAACATCGGGGCGGAAGGCCAGCTGATCATCGGGGCCATTGCTGCGGCAGGCGTCGGGCTTTTCTATCCGAATCCGGAGAGCCCGCTGATCCTGCCGCTCGAATTCTTCGCCGGCATGGCGGGGGGAATGGCCTGGGCGACGATCCCGGCCTTTCTCCGCGCCCGCATGAACACCAACGAAATCCTCGTCACGCTGATGCTCACCTATGTGGCGACGCTGCTGCTATCATGGCTGGTGCACGGACCGTGGCGCGACCCGGCCGGTTTCAACTATCCGCAGACGGCGCTGCTCCCCGCCGCCGGCATGTGGCCGCTCCTCAGCGACGCCTATCGCCTCAACGCTTCCATCATCGTGACCGCCGTCGCGGTCGTCCTGATGTGGCTGTTCACCGACCGCAGCTTTCTTGGCTACAAGATGTCGGTTTCCGGCGCGGCGCCGCTCGCCGCCCGCTATGCCGGCTTCCGCGAATCCTCGGCCGTCTGGGTCGGGCTGCTCGCCGGCGGTGCGGCGGCCGGTATCGCCGGCATGGCGGAAGCGGCCGGGCCACTCGGCCAGCTCTCGCCGCAGATCTCGCCGGGCTACGGCTTCGCGGCGATCATCGTCGCCTTCATCGGCCGGCTGAACGCCTTCGGCATCGTGCTCGGCGGCTTGCTGATGTCGCTTCTCTTCCTCGGCGGCGAGGCCGTCCAGATCAATCTGCAACTGCCGGAGGCGCTGACGCGCATCTTCCAGGGCGTGCTGCTCTTCTTCCTGCTTGCCGCCGATTTCTTCATCTTCTACCGCATCCGCCTCGTGCCGCGAAAAACGCCGGCCGCTGCACAGGGACCGATCGGCCCGGCGGTGGAAAAGACGAGCTGAGGAGAGCGGCCATGAATCTCTTCATCGCTCTTTTCACCGGCACGATCATTGCCGCGACGCCGCTGATTTTCGCGGCGCTCGGCGAGCTCGTGGTCGAGAAATCGGGCGTGCTCAATCTCGGGATCGAGGGCATGATGCTGGTCGGTGCGGCCATCGCCTTCTGGGGCGTGATCGCGGGCTATCCGATGCCGCTCGCGATCCTTGCTGGCGGACTTGCCGGGGCGGCGGCTTCGCTCCTCTTCGGCGTGCTCGCACTCAGCTTCCTGACCAACCAATACGCGGCGGGACTGGCGCTCGCCATTTTCGGCTCCGGGGTCTCGGCCTTCATCGGCCGCCGTTTCGGCAGCGCCCCGATCGAGGCGCTGCACCGCGTCCACATCCCTCATCTTTCCGACATCCCGGTCTTTGGACCGCTTCTCTTCCGCTTCGATCCGCTCGTCTATCTGGCGCTTGCCCTGTTCGGCGCCATCACCTGGTTCCTCTATCGCACCAAGGGCGGACTGATCCTGCGCACAATCGGCGAATCGCCGGATACGGCGCATGCGATAGGCTATCCGGTGATCCGCATCCGCTACCTCGCCGTATTGTTCGGCGGGCTGATGGCAGGGCTGGGCGGCGCGTATCTGTCGGTGGCCTATACGCCGCTCTGGGTGGAAAACATGACCGCCGGCAAGGGCTGGATCGCGCTTGCGCTGGTGGTTTTCGCGACTTGGCGACCGCTTCGGGTGCTGCTCGGCGCCTGGCTGTTCGGCGGCATGACCATCCTGGAATTGCAGGCACAGGCACTCGGCATCGCCGTGCCATCCGAGCTTCTCTCGGCGCTTCCCTATCTCGCGACGATCGTGGTCCTGGTCATCATCTCCCACAACCGGCAAATGCTCGCATTGCATTTCCCGGCCTCGCTGGCGAAACCCTTCAGGCCGAGCAGCTAAGAGTCCTAACCTACCGCGCGGCCTGGAGCGGCACGCGATCGCGAACACGCATCTTGATGTGCCTGGTTTCGCGGAAAGCTTCGATGCCTTCGCGGCCAAGCTCGCGGCCGATGCCGCTCATCTTCCAGCCGCCGAAGGGAGCCTGAAGCTCGCTCGTGTCGTTGACATTTACCCCGACTGCGCCGGCCTCGATCTTTTCGGCGAGCGACCAGGCGCGCTCGAGGTCGCCGGAATAGACGTAGGCGGCAAGGCCAAAGGGAAGGGCGTTGGCGACCCGCAGCGCCTCGCTGTCATCGGCGACGGGACGTATCGCGGCCAAGGGCCCGAAAGTCTCCTCGGTCAGCGCCAGCGCGTTGTCCGGCACCTCGTCGATGAGGGTCGGCTCGAAGAAGCAGCCGGCTTCGAGGCCGGGATCCTTGGGCTTTCCGCCGCCTGCCAGAAGCTTGCCGCCGCGTTCGACCGCGTCGGCGGCATGCCGGCCGACACGCGTGCGCACGCTTTCGTTGAGCACGGGTCCGTAGAGGATACCGGGCTCGATGCCGTGGCCGAGCCTGATCTTCCTCGTCTCCGCCACCAAGGCTTCGACAAAACGTTCGTGGATGCCGCGCGAGACGAGAATGCGGTTCACCGCGATGCAGATCTGCCCCATGTTGGAAAACGAGCGCCGCGCCGCCGCCGCGGCCGCTTCCTCGGGATCGGCATCGTCGAGCACGATGAAGGGGCATTGGCCGCCGAGTTCGAGCGAAAGCCGCTTCAGGTTCCCCGCGGCCGCCCGCATGATGGACTGACCTGCCGGTATCGATGCCGTTGCCGTGATCATCGCGATCCCGGAATGCTCGGCAAGCGCCGCGCCGACCTCGGGACCGGTGCCCGGAATGTCGTTCAGAACGCCCGTCGGCAGGCCGGCGTCGACGAAGCATTGGACGACCATGCCGATCGCCAGCGGCGTTTCGTGCGGAGGCTTCGCAACCAGGGTGCAGCCGGCGGCGAGCACCGGCGCCACCTTCCAGGCATAGAGGTCGACCGGGTAGTTCCACGGTATGATGCCGCCGACGACGCCGACGGGCGCTGTCGTGACCAGATTGCGAATGTCCGGCCGCGAAGCCGGACGGATGGAGCCGCCGAGCCGGCGGCCTTCCTCCGCGTAGTAGCGGATGACCTCGACGCCGAAGAGGATCTCCTTCCGGGCATCGGGTATCGGTTTTCCCTGCTCGCGCGTCAGCAGCTCGGCGACCGCCTCGACCCTCTGTTCGATCAGGTCGGCCGCCCGGTGCATGATCCTGGCGCGCTCATCCGGGTGCATGCCGCTCCAGCCGGGAAGCGCGCGTGTTGCCGCCGCAACCGCCAGATCGACATCCGCGCGGCCGGCGATCGAACTCGTGCCGACGAGATCGCCGGTCGCCGGATCGGGAATGGACGCGCGTCCGCCCTGTGCGGCGTCGACCCAGCTGCCGTCGATGAAGAGCTTGCGTTCCATGGCTCAGCGCGCCCTCAGCCGCCGCCAGAGTTCTTCATAGTTCTCGTCGTTATGGCGCGTTGCCGCCTCCTTGCCGGTCGTATTGGGGCTGACCATCACATGCGGCTTGACCCCCTGCTCGACAAGCAGTTCGGCCGTGGAGGAGACGATCGCATGGGCGATGGCGATGGTGACGCTGGTCGAGGAGGCGCCGACGGGAGAATCGAGCCCGTCGATCCTGAGCGCGGCGTCGGCAAGCGGAATGCCGGTATCGATGACGACATCCGCCACCTCGAACAGGCGCTTTCCCGACGAATGGCGCGACGGCGTCACGGAGGAATGGGGCATCGACGTCACGCCGATCAACGCGACGCCGCGCTCCTTGCAGGCAAGAGCGATGTCCATGATCACGGCGTTGATGCCGGAATGCGAGAAGAGGATCATCGTGTCGGCCGGGTCGATCTGGTGCGAACTCAGGATCGCCTTGCCGTAGCCTTCCTGCGAGTGGATGAAGCGATATTGCCTGGCGCCCATGTCGCCCCAGACATGGTGGAAGGAGATCATCGTGCTTTCCACAATGGGCCGGAAGCCGACAATCGTGCCGGTGCGCGGGAAGCTTTCGAGCGCCGGCAAGGCGCCGTGGCCCGTACCGAAGGTGAAGACCAGCTTTTCCGCGGCGATGCTCCTGGCGCAGAGCGCCGCGGCCTGGCGTATGGCGTCCGCCTGGGTGGTTCGGACGCGGTCCAGGCGCTCCGCGAGCGTGTTGAAATAGCGGTCGATCAGGGAGGTCATCCGGTCTCTCCTTCTTCTTGTGGTGCGATCAGGCGGCGAGAACGTCGAAGGCGATCTCGAAGAGGTCCGCCTCCGCGCGGGCCATCTCGGCGTCGCCGATCTTCTCCTGCGTATGGGCATCGACGGTCGCCACGCAGAGCGTCGAAGCGCGCGCGCCGAGAATGCGGGCCGCGACCAAAAGGGCGGAGGTCTCCATATCGGTGCCGATCAGGCCGAGACGTTCAATGTCCTTCTTCAGCCTGCCGATCATCTCGCGCCGGGCGCCGGAGAGGCCGAACATTTCCGTGTAGAAACCGTCCCAGGTGCCGAAGATGCCAGCGTGCCAGTCGCGCCCGGCCTTTGCCAAGCGGCCGCGCAGGAGCCAGTTCAACTCGAAATCGGCGATGGCCGGAAAGCCGAGCGGCGCGTAGCTGTTGGAGGTGCCGTCGGCGCGCAGGGCGCCGTCGGCCAGAACGAAGTCGCCGATGCGGGCAGGGGGGACGGCCATCGCCGTGCCGATCCTCAGGAAAGTGCGCACGCCGAGGGCGAAGAGCTCGTGCAACACGATAGTGGCAATGGGTGCCCCCATGCCGAATGCGCTTGCCGTGATGCGGCGCCCGTTGCGCGTGCCGGTGATGGTTTTCAGCCCGCGATTTTCGGGAACAAAGTGAACATCCGTCAGATGCGCGGCGAGGCGTCCGATCCGCGCCGGATCGCCGACGAGGAGCGCGGCCTCTCCGACCTCGCCGCGTCGTGCGCCGATATACCAGGCGCTGGCCGATTCTTCCCGTGCCTTCATTGGCCGACATTCTCCTTTTCCGCATCGCGCCGCGCCGACAGCAGGGTAGCGGCGGCATGATGACCGGCTTTCAATATCGCCGCCGGATCGCGCTCTCCCCCGGCCAACGCGGCAAGCACGCCTCCGGCGAACGTGTCGCCCGCTCCTGTCGGATCGCCTACCTCGATCGAGGAGGCCTCGACGAAGGTCTCCATTCCGTCGCGCTTCAGAAGCGCGCCCGACCCGCCCTGCGTCTCGATCACAATGGCTCGCGGGCGCAAGGCGGCGGCGGAAATCGCCTCATGCAAAAAGGTCCGCTCGGCCTTGCTGGCGATGATGAGATCGGCGCGCGCGGCGATCCGAACCGCCAGCGTCATCGGCATGGAGCGCGGGTCGTTCTTCACCACCCAGGCCAGGCGCGTATCGTCGCCGATAGCGTCCATGGCGGCCTCGGTCGCGGATCGCGGGCCGATGGTGACGCAGACCCAATCGCTTGCGGAGAGCAGTTCGCGCTGCCGGTCTGAGAGCGTCAATCCCGCGGCCGATCCCGGATCGTAGAGGCAGATGCAACCGCCATCGGGCTCGTAGCCCAGAAACGCAACGGGCGTGCGCATCCGACCGACAATGGCCACGCCGACGTCCGGTATGTTCTTCAGGGCCAGTTGCGCCCGGTAGTCCGCTCCTTCGGCATCTCCGCCGATCCAGCAGACCGGAAATGCGTCGGAAAGGCCCGCCGCGACCAGGGCGGCGGCGACATAGGCTGGGCTGCCGCCGAGCCGCGGCCAGCCATCCCGCGGCCGCCGCAGGATCGTGGTCGTCCGGCCGGCCTGCGGCGCGCCATCGAGCATGGCGACGTGGTCGAGGCTCGCATATCCCGTGATGGCGATCCGCGTCACGACAGCATCCCGATCGCCTCGTCGAGCGAGACGACGCGCCCCATGTAGCGGTCGATGTCCTCGAGCGAGGCCTCGGCCAGATGCGGCCGGTTGGAATTCGTGGCCTCGCGCGGCACGATCGGCTCTAAGCCGTTGGCGAACGCATCCTGCGCGGTGGCGCGAATGCAGACATTGGTCTTGACGCCGCCGATGACCACGCGCTGGACGCGCTGCTCCGTCAGGAACAATGCGAGGTCGGTTGCGAAGAAGGCGCTGAACCGTCGCTTGTAGACAGCCGTTTCGTTTTTTCCTTCCGGCCTGAAGTCTTCGAAGAAGGCAGCGTCATCCGCGCCGGCGAGGTGGTGCACCGGCAGCTTGCGCCATTCGAAATCGTCGAAGGCCGGCCGGTGCAACTCGGCTGCGTGGACGACAATGGCTCCGGAAGAGCGAGCGGCATCGAGAAGCGCCCTGAGCGCCGGCAGGACCTCCTCGACGCCCGGATAGTAGTTCGGATGGCCCGGCTGGAAGAACGAGTTGATCACGTCGACCAGAAGGAGCGCGGTCTTTGCTTCGCCCGACATCAGGCCCTCCTCGTTCGTGCACGACGCGTTGCCAGGGCCATGGCCGTCAGGACGACGATCACCATGATATAAGGCAGCGTCTGCACCAGTTCGGCCGGCACGCCGCGGCCCTGCATCCTGATCTGGAAGGCATCGAAGAAGCCGAACAGAAGGGCGCCGAGCGCGGTCGGCCACGGCCGGTTTCGCCCGAAATAGAACGCCGCGAGCGCGATGAATCCTCGGCCGGCGGTGATCCCCTCGTTGAAAATGCCGACGACGCCGATCGAGAGATAGGCTCCCGCGATCCCCGCCATCATGCCGGCGAAGGCGGTCGACGCATCGCGCAGCAGAAGCGGACTGAGGCCAAGCGAGCGCGCGGCCTGCGGTGCGGCGCCCGCCGCCCGCAGCCTGAGCCCCAGCCGCGTCCGCGCCAGGAACCAGACCGTGGCGGGCACCATGATCCACGCCAGCCAGCTGAGCGCGTCGTGACCTGAGATCAGCGCGCCGAGGAACGGAACCTTTGCGAGGACAGGAATGTCGATCCCGGGCAGCCGTGCGACGCCGGGAAGGTTCAACGTCCCCGAACTGTCGTAAACGGTCTTCAGGAAGAAACGGACCAGCCCGGCAACCGCCACGTTGAAGCCAAGCGCGACGATGATCTCATTGGCATCGAGCCGCGTTACGGCAAGCGACATCAACAGGCCGAGCACGGCGCCGATCAGGGCGGCAGCCAGGACGGCGACCACGCTGCTTCCCGTCATGGAGGCAACGATCAGCCCCGCGAGCGCACCCGCCAGCATCATGGAGTCGAGGCCGATATTGACGATCCCGCCGACGCGGTTGACCAGCCCTCCAAGTGCGGCCAACAGCACCGGCGTCGTCATCGCGATGGCCGCGAAGATGATGTTGTCGATCATGTCGCCCTCCGCCGGCGCGCGAAGATCCAGCCGAAACGGGCAACCGCAAAGATCATGACCATGCCCTGCAGGATTTCGACGATCTCGATCGGAACATCGCTGAAGAGCTGGATCGTGGCGCCCGACGTGGCGAGCGCCCCGAACAGCAGGGCCGCGAGGAACATGCCGGGCGCCGTGCCCCGGCCGAGCAGCGCCACGGCAATGCCGGTGAATCCGTAACCGGGAGAGAAGCCCGAAACGAACCGGCCGACCGTGCCGAGGGCATGGATGCCGCCGGCCAGCCCGCCGATCGCGCCGGAAAGCAACATCATCTTGATGATGAGCGTCGGCACGTCGATGCCCTGCGCTGTTGCGAAACGCGCATTGAGGCCGGCAAGGCGCGTCTCGAAGCCGAGCGCCGTGCGGTTGCCCCACAGCCAGTAGAGGACAAGCAGAAGCACCGCGATGAGGAAGCCGATATTCAGCGTCGAGGGCGGCATGAGGCGCGGCAGCCGCGCCGCTGCGGCTACCATCGGGGTCGCCGAATTGGCCGAGCCGGGCGCCAGCAGCGGCCCGTTGACCAGATAGGCGGTCAGGCTGATGGCGATGAAGTTCAGCATCAGCGTCGTCACGACCTCGTCGACGTCGAGCCGCGCCTTGAGCACGCCGGGAACGAGCATCCAGAGCGCGCCGACGACGATCGAAATGGCCAATGCGAGCAGCATGAGAAGGACGCCGGGAAGGCCCGCGAAAGTGAACCCGACATAGGCGGCGGCGAGACCGCCGACGAAGATGCAGCCCTCGACGCCGACATTGAAGGCGCCGGCGCGGAATGCCACGGCGGTCGCCAGGCCGGTGAAGATCAGCGGCGTCGTCGAGGAAAGCGTCGCCGCGATGCGTCGTACGCTGCCGAAGGATTCCACGAAAAGCAGGCGGTAGACCTCGAAGGGATTGTGTCCGGCAAGAGCCAGGAGAACCGCCACGACGGCCAATGCAAGGACGAGCGGCAGGACAGCGTCCGCGAAGGCCCGCAGGGGAACGCGCGCCGGCTTCCAGGGCACTATCGCGGCATCGCTCATGCCGCATCCCCGAGCATCATCCGGCCGATCTCGGCGATGCCTGCCGAGCCGCGTTCGACTTCGCCGGCAATCCTGCCGCCATAGACGATCACGATCCTGTCGGAGAGCTGAAGCAGCTCGTCGAGTTCCTCCGAGATGAGCAGAACCGCTCCGCCCCGGTCCCGATAATCGAGCAGGCACTGGTGAATGAAGGCGATGCCGTGAATGTCGACGCCGCGCGTAGGCTGACAGGCCAGAAGCAGCTTCGGGTCGCCGTCGAGCTCGCGCGCAACGGCGACCCGCGGCTGGTTTCCACCCGACAGGCTGGAAGCCGGAAGGGCCGACGATCCGCGCTTTACGGAAAAGCGGTCGAGAAGGCTTTCGACATGGTGGCGAATGGCGCCGCGCTTGTTGACCCCGGACGTGCAGAATGCGGACGCGCGATGGTGGCCGGCGATTGCGTTCTCCGCGATCGACGCCTGGAGGCAAAGCCCCTCGGCCGCGCGATCGGGCGACAAATAGCTCAATCCGGCCGACCTGCGGCCGCTCACGGAAGCGCTCGTAATATCGATGTTGCCGATCCGGATGCGGCCCGAGCTTGCTTCGATCAATCCGGTCACGGCGCCCGCGATCTCGTCCTGGCCGTTGCCGGCGACGCCCGCTATGCCGACGATTTCGCCGGAGCGGATGGACAGGCTGAAATCCTGCAGTCGCGCCTGTCCGCGGCGCGCAACGGCGAGACGCTCGATCGAGAGTATCTCGGCGCCGGCCTTGCGGTCGCGCGCTTGCGGCTGAGCGATGATCTCGCCGATCATCATTTCCGCGAGCCGGGCCTTGTCGGCATGCCTGCGATCGAGGCTGCCGATCACCTTTCCGTTGCGCATGACGGTTATGCGGTCGGCGACGGCAAGGACCTCGTCGAGCTTGTGGCTGATGAAAATGACGGTTCGTCCTTCGTCGCGCAGTTTCCGCAAGAGCGCGACGAGTTCGCGGACCTGCGCCGGCGCAAGCACGGCGGTCGGCTCGTCGAGGATCAGCACGTCCGCACCGCGGTAGAGCAGGCGCAGGATTTCCACGATCTGCCGGACATGAACCGGCGCATCCTGCTCCGGCATGTCCCAGTCGAGCGCGACGCCCGCCAGCTTCTCCAGCCGGTGCGCTGCCTGCAAGGCGGCCCGGCGATCGATGCGCCCGAACCTGTCCACGGGCTCCTTCGCCAGCACGAGATTCTCGAGCAGGGTCAGGCCCGGCACCAGCATGAACTCCTGATGCACCATGCCGATGCCCTGGTCGAAGGCATCCGCCGGACCCAGGAACACCGTCGGAGCGCCATCCACCAGAACGAAGCCCTCATCCGGCCGGTCCAATCCCTGCAGGATGCGCATGAGGGTGGATTTGCCCGCCCCATTGCCGCCGACGATGGCGTGGACGGTGCCTCGCTCGACCTCGAAGTTCACGCGATCATTGGCGACGACCGGCCCGAACCGCCTGGTGACGTTCGACGCCCCCAGGCGGACGCTGGATGCGATGCCTGTCTTCGGTCCGGTCATGGAACGCGTATGCACCTCGTTCAGGCGATCACTTCATGAAATCCGGATAACCCTGGTCCACGACGTTCCAGACCTTGATCTTGCCCGAGAGGATGCCTTCCTTCGCCTCGTCGACCTTCTTGAGAATGTCGGCCGGGATCAGGTTCTTGGTGTATTTCATCTCGGACAGGCCGACGCCGTTCTCCTTCAGGCCGAAAGTGACCGTCTGGCCGCCGGGAAACTTGTCGGCGGCATAGTCCTTCACCATCGTCTCGACGGCGATGTCGGTCCGCTTCACCATGCTGGTCAGCACCGCGCCCGGCGCGATGCCGTCCTGGTCGGTATCGACGCCGATCGCATAGTGGCCGACTTCCTTGGCCGCCTGGATCACGCCCATGCCGGTGCCGCCCGCGACCTGATAGACGATGTCGGCGCCTTCCTCGAACATCGCCTTCGTCATCTGCAGTCCGATCGCCGGATCGCCGAAATTGTTGGAATAGGCGACCTTGACCTGAACATTCGGATTGGCCGCCTTGGCCCCCTGTATGTAGCCGGCGATGAACTTGTCGATGCCGGCCGACTTGGTGCCGCCGATGACGCCGATGATCGGCTTGTCGTTGATGCCTTTGATCGAGGTGTCGGTCGTCACGAGCGCAGCAAGCGTTCCGGCGAGGTAGGAGCCCTCCTGCTCCTGAAACAGCACCGAGGCGATGTTCTTGCCTTGGCGTACCTGGTTCAGGATGACGTAGTCGGTGTCAGGATAATCCTTGGCCACCGCGACGAGCGGATCGCCGTGTGAATATTCGAGGTCGATGATCAGGCCAAAATCCGCGTCGGAGGCGCGCCGAAGGATATCGGAGGCCTGGGCGACGACGTCCTTCGATTCGACCGGCTTGCCTTCGATCCCGGCTTCCTTGATCGCCTTCTTGAAGCCGGCATAGGCGAGATCGTTGTAGGACTGGTCGCCGAGGCCGCCCTGCGCGATGATCAATGCGGCCGGCTTGTCGGCCGCGTTCGAGCTAGCTGTTCCAAGGGCCGAGACGAGGGCCAAGGTGGCCACGCCGATTGCCAAAGATGTCTTCATTGTCTTTCTCCCTGTTTAGATCGTTCCCCTGCGGGTGCTGGCGCACGAGCCTCGCTTCATAGGAATAGCGTCGTGCGTCGTAGACGGCGTTGACGGAATCGACAGGCATTCCGTCGGCAGTGAAGGAATGCCGTGTCACCGCGACGACCACGGCATCGCCTTCGAGATCGAGGAGGCGCCTGTCTTCCTCGCCGGCGCGGCAGGCGACCAAACGTTCCGTGGCGGTGGCGACGGTGAGACCGTGCTCCTCGAAGTAGCGGTAGAGCGAAAAATGCGGCTGCCCGGCCACCTTCCGGTCGAGACCGATTTTTGCGAGCAAATCGGCCGAGAGGACGGAGCGGTGCCTTGCGACAGCCTTGCCGTCGACGAACCGAAGCCTGTCGACGAGAAAAAGCCTCTCGTCCGGCGCATAGGGCAGGCCCTTGGCCCAACTCGTCGGCTCGAACGCAAGAAGCCGGTGCGACGCGACGTGACCCGCCGCTTCGACCGCCTCCGTGAAGCTCAGCATGTAGCCCGGCGAACGCCGCAGCGGCGCTTCGGCGACGAAGGAGCCGCTGCCCTGGCGGCGCGTTATCAGCCCCTCGTCGACGAGCTGCTCCACGGCTCGCGCGACCGTGAACCGGCTGACGCCCCAGTCCTTCGCGAGTTGAGGTTCGCTCGGAATGCGGGCGCCGGGACCCAGTTCGCCGATCTGCTCCTTCAGACCGTCGGCAATCTGCAGATAGAGAGGGCCGCCACGGGCCCGATCCTTTGACGCCACTTCCAACTCCAACTTGTCCAGTCAACTGAGCAGATATTCAGGACCGAGGCAAGCGAAAGAGTCGTTTTTTTTGAGCTTTGCCGCGAACGGCGCAGGCGATCGATTTGCAGTAAGACCGCCGGCATCCCATCGTCAGAAAGGAAAGATGGTCGTCTTCATGACGGCGGGGAAGCAGCGATCCAGCCGCAATCGGAGACTTCTTGGTTTTCCGTCCACATCTTCAAATTTTGACCATATGGACAAGAGTCGACGGCCGTTTCATAGTTCACGCAGGGGAATCCAGAACAGAACGGCCGGCTCCCGACCGGCGTCGACGGAGAGTCAATCGATGAAAGACGGAAGCATGGGCAAGAACCGCCTGCCGGCGGGGAATCTCACACGGCGCAACGTCCTGCAGATCGGCGCGATGGGCATTGTCGCGGCGGCCCTGCCGGAATGGGCTTTCGCCGAGGGCGAGAAGCTCAAGGTCGCGGCGATCTTCGCCACGCCCATCGAGGAGCCGTGGGACAACCAGATCCACGTGGCGCTGCAGAAGGCGGTTAAGGACCTCGGCATCGACTACAAATGGTCGGAAAAGGTGCAGACCGCGGACTTCAGCCGCGTCATGCGCGAATATGCGCAAGGCGGCTACCAGCTCGTGCTGGGCGATGCCTTCGCGGCCGAGCGTGAATCGCGCCGCACGGCCAAGCAGTTCCCGAAAACGGCCTTCCTGTTCGGTTCGGGCGCCGGACCGGCCGAACCCAATTTCGGCGTCTTCGACAACTGGATCCACGAGCCCGCCTATCTGTCGGGCATGATCGCCGGCAAGATGACAAAGTCCAACACGGTCGGCGCGGTCGCCGCCATGGGCATCCCGGAGGTCAACAGGCTGGTCAACGCCTTCTTCGCCGGCGCCAAGGAGGTCAATCCGAAGGTGAAGAAGAAGGTCGCCTTCATCGGCTCCTTCTTCGATCCGCCGAAGGCCAAGGAAGCGGCGATCGCCCAGATCGACGCCGGCGTCGACGTGATCTATGCCGAGCGTTTCGGCGTGATCGAAGCGGCCAAGGAGAAGGGCGTCTACGCCATCTCCAACATGTCGGACCAGTCGAGCCTGGCGCCCGATACGGTCATCACCGGTCCGGTCTGGGACATGTACCCGACGGTCGAGCAGGCGGTGAAGCTGGTCAAGGCCGGCGTCTTCACCGCGCAGGACTATGGCGATTTCTCGCGCATGGCGAAGGGCGGCTCCTATCTGGCGCCTTACCACAAATTCGAGGAGAAGCTGCCGGCCGACGTGAAGGACATGGTCGAGAAGCGGAAGCAGGAGATCATCGAAGGCAATTTCCGCGTCGACGTGGACGAGAACACGCCGGTGTCGGATTAGTCCTGACGTAAGAACAGATTGTTCGGTGTCACCCCCCTCTGGCCTGCCGGCCATCTCCCCCTCAAGGGGGGAGATTCGCGACTTCACGTCCGCCGCTTGTCCTGCAGCGTCGGTGGTTGGCGTGGGCCGACGCGACGGCTGATCTCCCCCCTTGAGGGGGAGATGGCCGGCAGGCCAGAGGGGGGTGTTTCACGGCGACGCTCCCGAAAGCGTTGAACGTGACCACTCTTCCCCTCATCGAGATGCGCGGCATCTCCAAGCGCTTCGGCTCGGTCCAGGCGAACGAGGCGGTGGACCTTGCCGTCGCCCCGGGCGAGATCGTCGGCCTTCTGGGCGAGAACGGCGCCGGCAAGACGACGCTGATGAACGTCCTGTTCGGAGCCTATGCGCCCGACGCCGGCGAAATCCTGGTCGGCGGCCGGCCGGCGGCGATCCGAGATTCCACCGATGCGCTCGCGGCCGGTATCGGCATGGTGCACCAGCATTTCCATCTTGCCCCGCGCATGAGCGTCCTGGAGAACCTGCTCGTCGGCATTCCCGGCAAGCGCGGCCGGATCGACCGCGCCGGTGGCATGGCGCGGCTGGAGGAGATCGCCCGCAAGCATGGGCTGAGGCTCGATCCGCATCTGCCGGTCGCGGCGCTTTCGATCGGCGAGCAGCAGCGGCTGGAGATCGTCAAGGCGCTGTTCCGCGGGGCAAGGCTCCTGATCCTCGACGAGCCGACCGCAGTGCTGGCGCCGGCCGAAGTGGAGGGGCTGTTCGCGGCCCTGCGCTCCATGGCCGCGCAGGGCTTCGGCATCATCTTCATTTCGCACAAGCTGAACGAGGTGAAGGCGATCACGCATCGCTGCGTGATCCTGAGGCATGGCAGGGTCACCGGCACGGTCGACGATCCGGCGGCGACCGACGCTTCGGAGATCGCCCGGCTGATGTGCGGCCACGAGATCGTGCCGCCGGTCAAGACGCCGTCGGAACCGGGCGACGCGGTGCTCGAACTCGACCGGGTGTCGACGCGCGGCCATGGCGGCATGCCGCTCGACGATGTTTCGCTGGCCGTGCGGCGGGGCGAGATCGTCGGCATCGCCGGCGTTTCGGGCAACGGCCAGCGGGCGCTGGCCGACGTGATCTCGGGCATGCTGACGCCGAGCGAGGGCAGGATGGGGATCGCCGGCAAGGGCGTCTCGCGCTTCACGCCGCAAGAGGTGCAGGCTCTGGGGCTCGGGCGAATCCCGGAAGACCGCATGACGACCGGGCTCGTCACTAGCCTGCCGCTCGCCGATTCCTTCGTGCTGCCGCGCATCGGCACCGGCCGCTTCAGCCGTTCGGGCCTGTTGAAGCCCGCCGCAATCCGCGCCTTCGCGGAGGAGCAGATCGCAGCCTACGACATACGCTGTCCCGGCCCGATGGTGCGCGCCTCGGCGCTTTCGGGCGGCAATCTGCAGAAGGTGCTGCTCGCGCGCGAACTCGCCTTCGACCCCGAGGTGCTGATCGCGGCGCAGCCGACGCGCGGGCTCGACATCGGCGCTTCCCGCTTCGTGCACGAGAAATTCCTGGCCCTGCGCGCCAATCGCTGCGGCATCCTTCTCATCAGCGAGGATCTCGAGGAGCTGCTGGCGCTCTCCGATCGCATCGCGGTCATGTATGGGGGCCGCATCGTCGGCGTCCTCGACAGCGGCGAGGCGAGCGTGACGCGGCTCGGCATGCTGATGACCGGGGCGGAGGGCCGCGCCTGATGCTGCGCCTGGAAAGCCGCACGCGCACGCCGGCCTGGTACAATCTCGCGCTTCCGTTCTTGGCGGTGGCGGTCACGCTCGTCCTCGCAAGCGGCCTGATCGCGCTTGCCGGCGCCAACGTGCTGCACGCCTATCGGGTGCTCTTCGTCGCGGCGTTCGGCGATGCCTACGCGGTCACCGAGACGCTGGTGCGCGCCGCGCCGATGATCTTCACCGGCCTTGCGGTCGCCGTCGCTTTCCGCGCCAAGTTCTGGAATATCGGCGCGGAGGGCCAGCTGCTGGCAGGCGCCGTGGCAAGCTGCGCTGTCGGCGAGTTGCCGATGCCGGGGCCGCTCGCCATGCTTTTGATGGCGCTCGCCGGCATGGCAGCGGGCGCTCTCGTCGCCTTCATCCCGGCGATCCTGAGGGTCAAGCTCAAGGTCGACGACGTGGTGAGTTCGCTTCTGCTCAACTCCGTCGCTTACTACGCGCTGATGGCGCTGATCGAGGGGCCGTGGAAGGATTCGCTCAGCGGCTATCCGATCTCTCCGCCGATCCAGGATTCCGCGAACTTTCCCGTGCTGATCGAAGGGACGCGGCTACATCTCGGCGTGCTCGTGGCTCTGATCGCCGCGCCGGTCATCTGGCTGGTGATCCGGCGCACGACGCTCGGCTTCAAAATCCGCGTCACCGGCGAGAACCCGGAAGCCGCCCGCTACGGCGGCATCCATGTCGGCCGGGTGCTGGTGGTGACGGCGCTCCTCTCCGGCGCGCTGGCGGGTCTCGCCGGCGTCGGCGAAGTCGGCGGCGTGCACTTCCAGGTGATGAGCGATATTTCGCCCGGCTACGGCTATTCGGGCATCGTCATTGCCACGCTGGCGCGGCTCAACCCGCTCGGCGTCGTTCCGGCGGCGATCTTCCTCGCCGCCGTGATGACGGGCGCCGAGGCGATGTCGCGCGCCACGGGCGTGCCGGCCTTCCTGAGCGACGTGATCCAGGGGATGGCGCTCATCGCCATGCTGGTGGCGCTGCTCTTCACCGCCTATCGCATCCGCCGCGTTGGGGTCGCGGCATGAACGTCGTCCTCGACCAGATATTCCAGGTAGGGTTCCTCGCCGCAATCATCCGCATCGCCACGCCGCTTGCCTTCGCAACCTTGGGCGAGATGTTCTCCGAGCGCGCCGGCGTGCTCAATCTCTGCATCGAAGGCATCATGCTCCTTTCCGCCATGGTGGGGTTCACGGCGGCCAGCCTGACGGGGAGCCTGTGGCTCGGCGTGCTCGCGGCAATGGCTGCCGGCACGCTCATGTCGGCGCTGCATGCGTTCCTCACGGTCGCGCTGGGACTGAGCCAGCATGTTTGCGGCATCGGCATTACGTTGCTGTCGTCGGGCCTTGCCTATTTCTTCTATCGGCTGATCTTCGGACAGCAATCGGTGCCGCCGAGCATAAAGGGTTTCGGGACGCTGTCGATCCCGATCCTGAAGGACATTCCCGTCCTCGGTCCGGCGCTGTTCGGCCAGTTCGTGCTCGTCTATCTGGCGATCGTTGCGATCCCGGTCGCCGCCTTCGTGCTCTACCGCACGCCCTGGGGTCTCGCGGTCCGCATGGTGGGCGAGAACCCACGGGCGGCGGATTCGGCCGGCGTCAGCGTGATCGGCACGCGTTTCCAGGCCGTCATGCTCGGCGGCGCGCTGATGGGGCTCGCCGGCGCGTTTCTCACCATGGCGCAGTTCAACGCCTTCACCTTCGGCGTCGTTTCGGGACGGGGCTGGGTCGCCATCGCGCTGGTCGTCTTCGGCCGCTGGGACCCGTGGCGGTCGGCGGGCGCGGCGCTGCTCTTCGCCTTCGTCGATGCGCTGCAGCTGCGCCTGCAGGCGAGCGGCCTCGGCCATATCCCCTACGAGGCGTTCCTGATGCTGCCCTTCGTGCTGACGATCGTCGCCATGGCCTTCATGTCGCGCAACGCGGTCGCGCCGGCCGCGCTTCTGAAGCCGTTCCATAAGGAGGAGCGCTGAGTCTCGGCGAGATGAGCGAACCTCTCGACGCGGAGGCCGGAAAGAGGCATTCTGCGGCGATCGGCGTTTCCGGTCCGCTGAACCGAGACGGAGGAGGTTAGATCATGCGAAGTTTTCAGGGGGTCATCCGCCCGGTCCCGTCGCTGCCGGCGTTCGATTGGGCCGCGATCCGGCGCCTGACGTGGGAAGATGTCTTCCGCCAATTCACCCCGAAGCGCATCATCGTCGGCGTCGCCCTGCTGCTTCTGCTGCTGTTCTCGTTCGGCTGGGCGACGCGCCATGATCCTTCCGAAAAGCCCTATCTCGCCGTCATCGGCGGCGGCTTCATCTACAATTATCGCGAAGGCGAGGAGTTCTACGACGTGGTGACGATGGTCCAGAAGCCTCTGGCGGAAGGATCGATCGTTGAGGTCGAATTCGAAAATCCGGCCGGCGGCGCGCCCTTCATCGTGTCGCAGCGTGTGAGCGCGCGCACCAACCGCTACGCATTCCATTCGCCGCAGATCCACGGTGTCGTCGGCGGCAAGGTCTACAAGGTCGAGATCCGCGTCTACGACAGGGAGAAGACGAAGCTGATCTGGTCCACGACCCGCGACTTCAAGAGCGATCTCGACGATACGGTCGTGCCGAAGAAGCCGGTGGTCATCGGACCGGGCTACACGCCCAATCCGGACCGGTGACGCCGGTTTTCCGCGACCAAACGGCGGGCCTGGCCCGCCGTTTTCATTCCGGCGGTTGATCAAAGAACAATGGCGCTTTAGGCAAATCGGCGTTCGCCAGCGTGCGACGCGGAGGAGTTTGCGGCATGTATCTCGGGCTTGATCTCGGCACCTCGGGCGTGAAGGCGCTCATCATCGACGAGCAGCAGGCGATCGTCGGATCGGCTCACGGCGAACTCGACCTGTCGCGCCCGCATCCGGGCTGGTCGGAACAGGACCCGGCGCATTGGATACGCGCCACCGAGGAGGCCGTCGGCGTGCTCAGAGCCGCGCATCCGCAGGCGCTCGCCGCCGTCAAGGGAATCGGCCTTTCCGGACAGATGCACGGCGCGACCCTTCTCGATGCAGCCGACGAGGTGCTCAGGCCCTGCATCCTGTGGAACGACACAAGGAGCTTCGCCGAGGCGGCGAAACTCGACGCCGATCCTCGTTTTCGGGCCGTAACGGGCAACATCGTGTTCCCCGGCTTCACCGCGCCGAAACTGGCGTGGGTGCGCAACAACGAGCCGGAGGTATTCGCCAAGGTGCGGAAGGTGCTCCTGCCGAAGGACTACCTACGGCTATGGCTGACCGGCGAGCACGTCTCGGAAATGTCGGACGCAAGCGGCACCGCCTGGCTCGATGTCGCGGCGCGGCGCTGGTCGGGAGAATTGCTCACGGCGACGGAACTTGACGAGAGCCACATGCCCTCGCTCGTCGAGGGCACCGATCGCGCGGGCATGCTGAAGCCGGAGATCGCGTCGAGGTGGGGCATCGCCGGTCCCGTCTTCGTCGCCGGCGGGGCGGGCGACAATGCCGCCTCGGCCTGCGGCATGGGGACGGTCGGCGAGGGCCACGCCTTCGTCTCGATCGGCACGTCGGGCGTACTCTTCGCCGCGAACGCCGCCTACCTGCCGAATCCGGAAAGCGCCGTCCATGCGTTCTGCCATGCGCTGCCGCAGACGTGGCATCAGATGGGCGTCATCCTGTCGGCGACGGATTCGCTGAACTGGCTTTCGGACGTGACCGGCCGTTCGGCCGCGGACTTGACCGGCGAGCTGGGAGACACGCTGAGGCCGCCGAGCGGCGTCGCCTTCCTGCCTTATCTCTCGGGCGAGCGTACCCCGCACAATGATGCTGCGATCCGCGGCGCCTTCGCCGGGCTCGGCCACGAATCCGGCCGTGCGGCGATGACGCAGGCCGTGCTCGAGGGCGTGGCTTTCGCCTTCCGCGATTGCCTTGAAGCGCTGAAGAAGGCCGGCACGGCGCTTGACCGCGTCACGGCGATCGGCGGCGGCTCGCGCTCGGGCTACTGGCTGAAGGCGATCGCCACCGCGCTCGGCCTGCCGGTCGATATCCCGGCCGAAGGCGATTTCGGCGCCGCTTTCGGCGCCGCGCGGCTGGGCCTCATCGCAGCCGAAGACGCCGATCCGCTCGAGATCTGCAGCGCGCCTGCGACGTCGCATTCGGTCGATCCAGACAGGGGGCTGACGACTGCCTACGAAGCGGCCTATCGGCGCTACCGCGAGCTCTACCCCGCGGTGAAGAAGGCGACGGCTGGTTGACGTATCTTAGCCGCCGCTCGATTGCATCCGCCGTTGCAGCGCGGTCCTTGGCCACGTCGGCGAACGGCCCGTTTCAAAGAAGCGATTCGCGGCTTCAATTTCGGTCGGCGAAGGCTTGGAACCCCGCAGCTTTCCGGCCTTGGAACGACTAGCGTGAACCGAGGAGCGCTTCCCGGAGGTGCCAGGCGGTTTTGGATTCTTCATGATGGCTGCTCCTCCAAATTGACGACAGCCTGATCTCCACGTTGCTCAACTTCCAAAACTAAGAATGATCTGTCTGTCGGCAAGAGCACTTCGCATTCGTGGAAGTTTGCCGAAACGTACCAAGCGGCCCTCGCAGTAAGCGCGCGGATGATAAATAATACGTTACCCCCATACGCTTCGTCTGCTTCAAAGCTCGCGCTCGTAAAACCTGGAAAAACGACCAGGGTGCCACGACGATAATTGGCAAGGAACGGGCCGAGATCGGCGGCCGTGTAACCACGATAAACGACGCCACCTTTTGCGGTGTAGCGAGGGAGTTTCTCCAGGGCGGCGTTCAGCACATCCTTGAAGATAAGAACTTCTTCTCGTGCATGCCCTTCCCAAAGCTCGCGATTGATGACTGCGTGCCACGCCAGGCTGGTCGTGTAAACGTAGAACGCCAGCGCCTCGTAATTCAGTAAATTGTTGAACTGAAAATCGTCCAAAGGGCCGAATTTGCTTGCATAGAGCGCCGCATTATCTGCTCCGACGATCCTTTCGACACATCGGAAAAATTCAGCGCCGTTCATGATCATTCCCCCGGCTGGGAGAGTGATGCGGATCGCCGCTGAATGCAACGAGGGGAGTTGTTTAAGCAGCTGCTTGTTCCGTGCCGGCTCCGCCTGCCGGCGAGTGGGCGGCAACGCAGCCCGCCCCCGATTCCACGTCATGTCTGGCGGATAACGCCCCTTCCTATGCAGCCGGCACCTTGTCGAGGAAGCCGGTGACGCTCTTCAGCCGCCCGTCTTCGATGACGCAGATATCGGTGCCTTCGATCGGCGCTTCGGCGCCGTGCGGGCCGAGTTCCCAGGAGAAGCGGATCTTGTCCGCATAGCCGTCTGGTTTGCCCTTGAGCGCGAAGCGGAAGCCCGGAAAGCGCTGGTGGACGCCATCGATCAGCGCCGAGACGCCGTTCCGGCCTTCGCCCTGCATGATCGGGTCGTGATAGCGAATGTCGGCGACGAAAGCGGCTTCGAGAAGCTTCTCCCGGCGACGCGCGTCGGTCTCATTCCAGGCGGCGATATAGTTCTTCGCGATCGTATTGAGGTCGTTCATCTCAAATCTCCATGTCTTGGTTGACGATGGAGATTTGCCGCGAGGGGTGAGGCGAACCAATTACCTCGAAGGTAAGGAAAACCGGCGCGCCGAAGAGCGATCCGCTGCGCCGGTTCGGCGCTCAATTCGCCGGCACCCCATCCTTCCACGCCGGCCAATCGCTGACGATGGCATGGGTGAGGCGCGAGCCCACGAGATAGGCGTTCTCGACCGAGGGGATGAAGGCGCCCGTCTTGGCATGCAGCGACTGTTCGGCGGTCTGACCGGGATATTCCTGGTCGAAATCCGAGGCGGTGCGCAGCACCGCCACGCGCTTCATGTCGATGCGGCCCATATCGGCGCCGCGGCTGAGCGCGGCAAGCGTGGCGTTATCCTCCTGCTGGGTCGTGCAGTAGTTGGCGGCGCCGTCCGTCATGAGCTTCGCCCAGTCGTTCATCGTCCTGCTCATCAGCGAACCGCTCCACCACGTATCTGACGAGACGGTGTCGCAGATCGAGACGGCAGGCGGCTGGTTCGCCGGCGCGTTCGGGTAATGCGCCCGGTATGCCTTCGCCTCCTCGCTGTCGTCGAGCTTCACGTCTTTCGAGAGATCATAGGCCTTCTGGGTCAATGCCTCGTTCAGGTGGAACACTTCCGTGCCGTAATCCGGCTTGGGCTTGTCCTTCGGCGTAGCGCTGAAGATGCCGAGCCAGCCGGTGCTCCAATCCTTCGGGATCTGACGGCCGTCGATCTGCCACTGCAGGCCGCCGTCCACGGCATAGCGCGCCCAGTGCGCGGAACCCAGCGTTCCGTCCGCCGGATCCACGCCGGCAATGCCGGCGACGAGAATGTAGGTGTGCGAGAGGTTCAGCCGGTCGGCGTGGACCAAGGCGGATATCGAACTGGCGGCGTTCGCATATCCCATCGACGTGGTCAGGAGGCACAGGCCCTCCTCGTTGCAGAAAACGTCCGGGAAGGCCTTGGAAAGGCCGGGGATCGCGATCTTCGTCGTCAGCTTCTCGTTCTCTATCCAGCGCTGCGCTTCCCCGGGCGTATCGCCGGGCACCTCGAACATCGTGACGACGAGCACCTTCGGCGCGAGTTTTGCGGCGTTGTCCTGGGCGGCCGCCGCGCCGGTCAGGATGAGGGGGGCGGCAAGAGCGAACGCGGCAGCGGTGACTTTCACGACAGATTTTCCTTCTTCACAACACGGCGGCGCACGGAAACCCGCTTTATACGCGGGAATCGCCTCGGCAGGCGCGCCGGGCGACTTCGTCATCGGTCCGCCGTTCAATCACATTTCGTGTCCCTGCGCATCAGTTTTGATTCCGGCGCGAGCGCCCGCTGGAACGATCTCAGGAGGCTCCACGTTTATTTGCCGGGACGTTGCCTTTGAAGTATCGAACGAAGGAGATACAAATGAAAGCCTTACTGATTGCTGGAATGCTCGCTATTGGCGGCGTCGCTTTCGCCGGAGCCCCGGCGCAGGCCGCCAGCGTGACCATAACGACCAATAACGGCTACCATCACCATTACGGCTGGCGCCATGATCACTGGCGGCATCACCACCGCCACTGCTGGACCAAGGTGCGCAAGTACTGGCATCACGGGCATCGGGTCGTTCGCCGCGTCCGCGTGTGCGAGCGCTAAAGTTACTTCCCCGCGAGGCCGCCCGGACGTATCGTCTGGGCGGCCTTTTTCGTGCCGGAGGTTCCTATGCTCAGAATCATCCTGCTTGCCGTTTCACTCATGCTCCCTCAAGTCGCCGCCTTCGCGGCCGGCGAGCAGCCGCCGTCCAAGGGGGACGGGCATGGCGACCGTCATGGCTGCGAGCACCGGCAGCAACAACAGACGTCGTAGATCCATTCTAACTAAATCCATCCTGGCTACCGGCCCTTCCGTGCGCCGGCTTGCGGGTCCTCGCGGCCGCTTCGTTTCCCGCTATTGAAACTCGGCGATCAGGCCAATACTGTCGCGCCGCGTTCGCGCCCCCGGTTGAGGCCGCGCGTGCAAGGGAATTCCCGACAATCGAGAGGGAGAGGAAATGAGCAGCGGCTTTTTCGGCGACATCAAACCGATCGGATATGAGGGGCCGGAAAGCCAAAATCCGCTGGCCTATCGGTACTACAATCCTGACGAGATCGTCATGGGCAAACGCATGGAGGACCACCTGCGCTTCGCCGTCGCCTACTGGCATTCCTTCACCTGGCCGGGCGGCGATCCGTTCGGCGGGCAGACCTTCGAACGACCCTGGTTCGCCAAGCCCGGCGAGATCGAGACGATGGAGCACGCCAAGCTGAAAGCGGACGTCGCCTTCGAGATGTTTTCGCTACTCGGCACGCCCTATTTCTGCTTCCACGACGCGGATGTGCGCCCCGAAGGCGCGAACTTCTCGGAGAGCGCGGCGCAGCTCGACCGGATCGCCGAGGTGTTCGCCGCCAAGATGAAGGAGACCGGCGTCAAGCTGCTCTGGGGCACGGCGAACCTCTTCTCCAACCGCCGCTTCATGGCGGGCGCGGCCACCAATCCCGATCCCGACGTGTTCGCCTATGCCGCCGCGACCGTGAAGAAGTGCATCGACGTGACGAAGGAACTCGGCGGGGAAAACTATGTGCTGTGGGGCGGGCGCGAGGGCTACGAAACGTTGCTCAACACGGATATCGGCCGCGAGACCGAGCAGGCGGGCCGCTTCCTCTCCATGGTCGTGGACTACAAGCACCGGATCGGCTTCAAGGGCACGATCCTGATCGAGCCGAAGCCGCAGGAGCCGACCAAGCACCAGTACGACTACGACGTCGCCACCGTCTACGGCTTCCTGAAGCGCTTCGGGCTGGAGAAGGAGGTGAAGGTCAATATCGAGCAGGGCCACGCCATCCTTGCCGGCCACACCTTCGAGCACGAACTGGCGCTGGCGGCCGCGCTCGGCATCTTCGGCTCGATCGACATGAACCGCAACGACTACCAGTCGGGCTGGGACACCGACCAGTTCCCCAACAACGTGCCGGAGATGGCGCTCGCCTATTACCAGGTGCTCAAGGCGGGCGGCTTCACGACCGGCGGCACCAATTTCGACGCCAAGCTCAGGCGGCAGTCGCTCGATCCGAAGGATCTGTTGATCGCCCATATCGGCGGCATGGATTGCTGCGCGCGTGGGCTGAAGGCCGCAGCGCGGATGATCGAGGACGGGGCGCTGTCGGGACCGCTCGAAGAGCGCTACGCCGGCTGGAAGTCGGCCGAGGGGCAGGCGATCCTTTCCGGCAAGCGGACGCTGGAAGAAGTCGCCGAACGGGTGGTCAGGGAGAAGATCGAGCCGCAGCCGAAATCCGGCCGGCAGGAATATCTGGAGAATATCGTCAACCGGTATGTGTGAGGGGTTCCGCTCGCCCACCGGAGACAATTCTGATGCCCCGCCTTTCCTCCGCGTCCAAACTGCCCGGCTCCCTCCGCGGCCCCGCCTACGACCGTTCCGCGCCGGCCGGCATCGTGCATCTCGGCACGGGTGCCTTCCATCGCGCGCACCAGGCCGTCTATGCCGACGATGCCCTGGCGAAGTCGGGCGGCGGCTGGATGATTACCGGGGTGAGCCTGCGCTCGCCCGACGTGGCGAACCAGCTCAACCCGCAGGACGGGCTCTACACGCTCTTGACGCGCGGGCCGGCGGGCGTCGAGGCGCGCGTCATCGGCAGCATCCGGCATGTGCTCGTTGCGCCCGAGGACCCGGAGAAGGTGCTCGATGCGCTGGCGGCGCCGGAAACGAAGATCGTCAGCCTGACCATCACCGAGAAGGGGTATGGCCTCGATGCCAAGACGGGCGGGCTCGACCGGACACATCCGGCGGTCGCCGCCGACCTTGTCGATCCGCGCCATCCCAAGGGCGCGATCGGTTTCATCGTCGGGGCGCTGCGGCGGCGGCATGAAGCAGGGTTCGGCGGCGTCACCGTTCTCAGCTGTGATAATCTTCCGTCGAACGGTAAGGTGGCGCGGCGGCTGGTCACCGAATTCGCCGCGGCGGCCGCGCCGGAGATCGTGCCGTACATCGAGGCGGAAGTCTCGTTTCCCTCGACCATGGTGGACCGCATCACGCCGGCCAGCACTGACAGGACCTTCGGGGACGTTCGCGCGCTGACCGGCTATGACGATCCGGGCGCGGTCGAGACGGAGCCATTCTCGCAATGGATCATCGAGGACGATTTCGTCGCGGGTCGCCCGGATTGGGAGGCAGGCGGCGCGGTTTTCGTTTCCGACGTGGCGCCATACGAAAAAATGAAGCTGCGCATGCTGAACGGGGCGCATTCCATGCTCGCCTATTCGGGCTTCCTCGGCGGCCACCGCTATGTGCGCGACGTGATGCGGGACGGGGCGCTGGCTGCGCTCGTGGCGCGGCACATGAAGGCGGCCGCAGCGACGCTGGATCCGGTGCCCGGAGTCGATCTCGGCCAATATGCGGCCGACCTGCAGGAGCGCTTCCGGAACCCGGCGATCGCGCACGAGACCTACCAGATCGCCATGGACGGCACGCAAAAGCTGCCACAGCGGCTGCTCGAGCCGACCACCGTCGCGCTGGAGCGGGGTCAGCCGATCGACGCGTTCGCCTTCGCCGTCGCGGCCTGGATGCGCTACGCGCTCGGCCGCAAGGAGAACGGCGAAGCCTATGCCTTGCGCGATCCGCGCGAGAAGGAGATCGCGGCGGCCTTGGCAAAGGCCGGCGATGATGCCGGCTCGATAGCCGGCGCTCTTTTTGCCCTGCCAGGGCTCTTCCCATCCGCGCTCAGCGGCAATACGGCTTGGACCTTTGCCATAAGGCGAAAGCTTTCCGTGATGATGGAAAAAGGAATGCGCGCCGCGATCGACGAGGAAGAGCGATGAACAAGGTCTGTCCCAACATCGAGGCGGCGATTGTCGGCATAGAGGACGAATCCTCGGTCATGATCGGGGGATTCGGCGGTTCCGGGGCTCCGATCGAGCTCATCGGCGCGCTGCTCGATCGCTACCGGAAAACCGGGTCGCCCGGGTCGCTGACGGTGGTCAACAACAATGCCGGCACCGGTGCGGTCGGCATCGCGGCAATGATCGATGCCGGCATGGTCGCCAAGATGATCTGCTCGTTCCCGCGCACGTCGCAGCCTCGCGCCTTCACGGAGCGATATCTGGCCGGCGAAATCGAGCTGGAACTGGTGCCACAGGGAACGCTTGCCGAGCGTATCCGCGCGGGCGGAGCCGGCATTCCGGCCTTTTATACGCCGACGAGCTACGGCACCCAGCTCGCGGAGGGCAAACCGGTCGCCGAATTCGAGGGCAGGCACTATGTGCAGGAGCGCTGGCTGAAGGCCGATGTGGCCCTGATCAAGGCCGAGGTCGCCGACCGCAAGGGAAATCTCGTCTACAACAAGGCGGCTCGAAATTTCGCGCCGCTGATGGCGATGGCAGCACGGACGACCATCGTCCAGGCGCGCCGAATCGTCCAGCCGGGCGGGATCGAGCCCGAGCATGTCGTCACACCGGGGATATTCGTGGATCGGATCGTCGAGGTCGCCGAGCCCCGACAGGAAGAGGTTCTGGTGCGCGAGGGAGCGAAGCAATGAGCGCCAAGCTTTCCAATGCGCAGATCGCCTGGCGCGCGGCGCAGGACATTCCCGACGGAGCCTATGTGAATCTCGGCATCGGCTTTCCCGAGATGGTGGCCAAGTTCAAGCCCGAGGGACGCGAGGTCATCTATCATACAGAAAACGGCATTCTCGACTTCGGCGAGGCGCCGCCCGCCGGCCAGGAAGACTGGGACCTGATCAATGCCGGCAAGAAGGCGGTTACGCTCAATCCGGG
>JBQCFH010000012.1:0-13849 GCA_051959385.1 Rhizobiaceae bacterium
TGCAGCAGCCCGGGGCCGACAGCCGCGTGCGCCAGAACCTCGCCCTCGTCGTCGGCCTGCAAGGCCGGTTCGAGGAGGCTGAAAAGATCGCCAGCGCCGAGCTGCCGCCGGATGAAGCGGCGGCCAATGTCGCCTATCTCAGGCAGATGATCAGCCAGCAGAACGCCTGGAGCCAGCTGAAGGACGGCAAGAAGACGAAGGCTGTGGATTAGCGGCAGCTCCGCCGTCGGCACCGGATCCGCATGAGATGAAACGAAAGCGCCGCCCAAACAAGTCCGGCGCTTTCGTTTGTCGCGTTTCCGCTCGCCCCCGGCTCACTCGCTCGACGAGCTATGCTTGTCGCCGAAGATGCCGCGCTGGCTTACCGTGATGCCCGCCGGTCCGAGAATGATGATGAACAGCACCGGCAGGAAGAACAGGATCATCGGGACCGTCAGCTTCGGCGGCAGCGCGGCGGCCTTCTTTTCGGCGGCGGTCATGCGCATCTCGCGGCTTTCGTTGGCCAGCACGCGCAGGGCGTGCGCGACCGGCGTACCGTATCGCTCGGCTTGCGTCAGTGCCTGCGAGACGCTCTTGACCGATTCCAACCCCGTGCGCGCCGCGAGATTCTCATAGGCCTGCTTGCGCTCCTGGAGGAAGGAAAGCTCGGCATTGGTCAGCACGAACTCCTCCGCGAGTTCGACCGACTGCGAGCCGATCTCGTCGGCGACCTTGCGAAAGGCGGCCTCGACCGACATGCCAGACTCGACGCAGATCAGCATGAGGTCGAGCGCATCCGGCCAGGCAAGCTGGATCGAGGCCTTGCGCTTGGTGGCGCGGTTGGAGACGTAAAGCACCGGCGCATAGAAGCCCGCATAGGCCGCCAGGATGCAGGCAAAGAACTTGATCAGCATCGGCTTGTCGTGGAGTCCGCCGAGCACGAAAATATAGAAAAGGGCCAGCGACAGGCCTGCGAAGGGCAGGACCAGCCGGAAGAAGAGGAATTTGGTAACCGGGTTCTGGCCGCGAAAACCGGCGACCTTGAGCTTGTTCAGCGTGTTCTGGTCCACCAGCGCCCTTCTGAGGTCGAGCCGGTCGACGATGTTGCGCATGCCGATCGACTGCTCCTCGCGCAAGCCTCCCCGGCGGCGGCGGTCGGCTTCGGCCTGCAGGCGCGCGCGCTGCTTCGCACGCAGCTCCTCGCGCTCGAGCGCGACCGTTTTCATGCGCGTCTTGAGCGGGTTCGCGCCGAAGGCCGGCAGCGCGGTGAACGCGGTGGCGAACACCGCGATGCCGACCAGGAGCGCGATGAGGAATGACGGGTCGGAGAGCGACTTGGCGACTTGGTCGATCATCTTAGGCCCTGCGGTCGGGTTCGAGACGGATTTCGTGGCTGGCGCGAGCCGAGAGATGGCGCGGAAAGCCCCGCGACGCGTATCGGGAATACGGGCAAGGGGCTTTCCGCGTCAGATCGACGGCTCCCGCCGCCACCCGAAGGGCCATCGCCCAATCGGTCAAAGACGGGTCGATCAGATCCTGCGCAAAGCCTCGCTCGCGATGGATAGACATTGCGTCGCTCCGCTTTGCTTGGCCTTGATCGGCAATGCACATGGCGAAATCCATCTCCGATCCGTCCACAGGGCCTATACCTCGAAATTCATCATCTTCTTCATGGTGAAGATGCCCATGGACATCCACACCGCCGCGATGCCCAGCAGGAGGTGCCCCGTGCTGGTGAAGAAGAGCGGGCTGATGTAGCTCGGGCTGGAAAGATAGACGAGGACGGCAACGACGATCGGCAGGGCGCCGATGATCGCGGCAGAGGCCTTCGCCTCCATCGACAGCGCCTGGATCCTGGCCTTCATCTTCTTGCGGTCGCGCAGCACGCGCGACAAATTGCCGAGCGCTTCGGAAAGATTGCCGCCCGCCTGGCTCTGGATCTGGATGACGATGCCGAAGAACCCCGCCTCCGGGCAGGGCATCGTCTCCGGCATGCGCATGGCCGCCTCGGGAATGGAGAGGCCCATCTGCTGCGATTCGACGATACGGCGGAATTCGCTCCTGACCGGCTCCAGCGACTCGCTGGCGATGAGGCGGACGGCGTCGTTCAGCGGCAGGCCCGACTTCACGGCGCGCACGATGATGTCGAGCGCGTTCGGGAATTCGTTGAGGAACGCCTTCACCCGCCGCGCGCGCATGTAGATGACGACCCAGCGGGGAATGCCCAGTCCGCCGGCGAGCAGCGCTCCGGGAACGACGTAGAGCGGAGCGCCGGCGAAATAGACGACCGCCGAGAGAAACAGGCCGCAAACCGTGGAATAGATGTAGAACCGCTCCATGCTCATGGTCAGGCCGGCCTGCCGGATCTGCACCTTCAATGGCGGCTTCTTGACGTTGCGGTCCTTGAGCTTCTGCTTCTCATCCAGATCCTTCAGCGACTCCTGGATCGATCTGCGGCGCTTGGCGGCTTCCGCGAGCCGATCGCGGGAGGCCTTGGCCAGGACCCGGTCGGTGTCGGCGCTCTTGACGCTCTGCAGGCGCTTCTCGGCCTTCTGCTCGTTGGAGATACGCGTGAACAGCAGCGCATAGGCGATGGCGCCGGCGCTGCATCCCGCCAGCACGACGAACAAGAGGACGCTGCTGTCGATGCCGAACATTGCCTATATGCCTGTCGTTGCGGAAACGGTCACTCGGCCCGCTTCTCCATGGCTTCCAGTGCGTTCGCCAGGCGCTGCTCCTCGTTGTAGTAGCGCGCCCGCTCCCAGAAATGCGGCCGCCCAATGCCGGTCGAGACGTGCTCGCCGATCAGCCGGCCCGAAGAATCCTCGCCCTTGATGTTGTAGACGACGAGGTCCTGGGTGATGACGACCTCGCCTTCCATGCCGATCACCTCGGTGATGTGCGTGATGCGGCGCGAGCCGTCCCTCAGACGGGCCGCCTGGATGATCACGTCGATCGAGCCGGTGATGATCTCGCGCACCGTCTTCGGCGGCAGCGAATAGCCGCCCATGGCGATCATGGATTCCATGCGGTTCAGGCATTCGCGCGGCGAGTTGGAGTGGATGGTGCCCATCGAGCCGTCATGGCCGGTGTTCATCGCCTGCAGCAGGTCGAAGACTTCCGGTCCGCGCACCTCGCCGACGATGATGCGCTCGGGACGCATGCGCAGGCAGTTCTTGACGAGATCGCGCATCGTGACCTCGCCCTCCCCTTCGAGGTTCGGCGGCCGCGTCTCCAGCCGCACGACATGCGGCTGCTGAAGCTGCAGTTCGGCCGAGTCCTCGCAGGTGATGATGCGCTCGTCGCGATCGATGTAGTTCGTCAGGCAGTTCAGCAGCGTCGTCTTGCCGGAGCCCGTGCCGCCTGAAATGACGACATTGCAGCGCACGCGGCCAATGATCTTCAGGATCTCGGCGCCGGGCGGCGAGATGGCGCCGAACTTGACGAGCTGGTCGAGCGTCAGCTTGTCCTTCTTGAACTTGCGGATGGTGAGCGCGGTACCGTCGATTGAAAGCGGCGGCGCGATGACGTTGACGCGGCTGCCGTCCGGCAGGCGCGCGTCGCAGATGGGGCTCGATTCGTCAACGCGCCGGCCGACCTGGCTGACGATGCGCTGGCAGATGTTGAGAAGCTGCTGGTTGTCGCGGAAGCGGATGCTGGTCTGCTCGACCTTGCCGTTGACCTCGATGTAGACCTGCTTGGCGCCGTTGACCATGATATCGGCGATGTCGTCGCGCGCCAGCAGCGGTTCCAGCGGACCATAGCCCAGAACGTCGTTGCAGATGTCCTCGAGCAGTTCCTCCTGCTCGGAGATGGACATCGCGAAATTCTTGATCGCGATGATATCGTTGACGATATCGCGGATCTCCTCCCGCGCGCTGTCGGGGTCGAGCTTGGCGAGCTGGGAGAGATCGATCGTGTCGATAAGCGCCGAGAAGACCTGACTCTTCGTATCGTAATAGGATTCGCTGCGCTCGCGCATGGTAGAGCGCGCCGCCGTGGGCGCCTTCTGCGGCGCCTTCGCAGCAGCCGACGCGGGTGCTTCGGCCGTCAGCGACGGGGCGGCCACCGCGACGCGCGGCTCAGGCGGGCGCGGCGCGACGGCCACGTCACCGAGCTGAGGGGCGGGACGGAGTTCCGGCTCGCCTCTGTCTCCAGGAGTGTTGCCCCGCTTACCAAACATGATGGTCAAACCAGTCCATTCGAGCCGACACTACTTCTTGGTCTTGAGCACTTTCATCCGGTCGAACAAGCTGCCGAGCCCGGGCTTCTTCCTGGCCTTGGCTTCGCTGCGGCCGGTCAGCACATGGGCCATGTCGGCCATCGACTGGACGATAGCGTGCTTCGCGTCCATCTCGCCCAGCATGCGCCCGTTGTTGGCCGCGTTGCCGAAGAGCTGCGCATCGAAGGGGATCACCGCCAGCGGCGTCAGATCGAGCGATTCGCCGAATTCCTTGGCCGATATCTCCGGGCGCTTCGGAATCCCCGCCTGGTTGATGACGAGGTGGGGAGGCACGTCGTTCGGGCGCAGCTTCTTCAGCGTGTCGATGAGGTTCTTGGCATTGCGCAGATTGGCGAGCTCCGGCGTCGCCGTGATCACGATTTCGTCCGCCTGGGCCAGCGTCGTGCGCGTCCAGCCGTTCCACACATGCGGAACGTCGAGGACCAGGTGCGGCGCGCTGCGCTGGGCGATGTCGATGACCTGGGCGAAGGCGTTGCTGTCGAAGTCGTAGACGCGATCCAGGGTCGACGGCGCGGCGAGCAGCGACAGATGCTCGGCGCATTGCGCGAGCAGCCGGTCGAGGTACACCTCGTCGATGCGCTCCGGCGAAAACACCGCCTCGGCGATGCCCTGCGCTGGGTCCTGGTCGAAATTGATGTTGGCGGTGCCGAAGGCCAGGTCGAGGTCGGCGACCACCACTTCGGTGCCGAAGAGGTTCGACATGCTCCAGGCGACGTTATGGGCGATGGTGGAAGAGCCGACACCGCCCTTGGCGCCGATGAAGGCGATCGAGCGGCCCATCGGGTCGGCCTCGGGGTCGACGAATATGGCCGAGATGACCGCGACGATGTCGGCCATCGAGACCGGCGCCACCACATATTCGGAAATGCCCGAGCGGATCAGCTCGCGATAGAGCCAGACGTCGTTATAGTGCCCGATGACGACGACCTTCGAGCTCGGATCGCAGACTTCGGCGAGCTGGCCGAGCGATTCGAGCAGTTCCTTGGGCTCGCGCCGCGATTCCAGGATGATCAGGTTGGGCGTCGGGGCGGAGCGGTAGAACTCGATCGCGGTCTCGATGCCGCCCATGTGCACCTTGAGGTGCGCCTTGGACATGCGGCGGTCCTCGGCCGCCCGCTCGATCGGGCCCGATACGCCTTCGGATTCGCAGAACGCCTGGATCGATATCCGGGGAACCGGCCTCAGGGCGTTCATCGCAGCGATTTCCTGCTGCGAAGGCTCTTCGCCGGCAAGGGCAGGTTCGTAGGCGAGATTGCTCATGTGCGTGCTCTCTTGGTGACCTGGCGCCGTATCAGAACTGCACTTCGGAACTGCCGTTGAATTCCGGCGCTATTCCCCTGCCGCGGTAGACGTTGATCACGTTGTTGCGGTTCTCGGCATCCACATCGCCTTCCTTGCGCGGGCCGATCAGGTCGTTCGGGTCGGCAATCTGGGCGGCCAGATTGCGCTGATAGGAGCAGCCGAAATCGGCGTAGTGCTTGTTTTCGGTGTTCTGCATGAGGTCTTCCGGCCAACGGCCGCAGGGTCCCGCCGATGCCACGACCTTCGAGAAGGAAACGCGGATCGGCGGCTCGGAATCGGGCGCACCGGCCTGGTAGGACAGTATCGCGAGATGGCCGCGCGGCACGCCGGCCTCCCTGGCGACTTCCGCAAGACCCGCGACAGCGCGCCTGGCGGCAGCCTCGTTGGCGGAACCGGCCGGGAGCAGGATGCGGACGACCGGCGCGGCGCTCCGGTCATAGCCGTCGAGAAAGCCTTCGAGCTGGTGCCGCTGCGCCGGCGTCATGCCCCGGGCCGAAGCGCCGACGGGGATGTCGGTCACCTGGTCCTTCTCGGAAATGGTGATCGGATGGTTGGTGCGGTAGTCATCCGGGATGGCGCCGACGATGACGTGGTCGCGCGGCATGCAGCCGGCGAGGAGCGAAATCCCGAGCGCGGCCGCCAGCGGATAGAGGCCGATCCGGACGCAGGGGCCGCGGTTCGACGCGACGATGTTCTTCAGGATATTGGCGGCGGACATGACCGTGGATCCCCGATTACTTGTAGATGTAGCCGACGACGCCGTGATAGCGGCCGTCCGGCAGGCTGGTGCGCATCGTGCCGTAGACACGGTTGACCCGGCCGAGGAACATTCCCGCCCCGTCGCTCGGCGGATTGAAATTGTCATCCGGCTTCGAGAGCTGGTTGCGCGCCACCGGGCGCACCAGGTAGGGCGTGATAATGATGACCAGCTCGGACTCGTTGCGGACGAAGTCGCGGCTGCGGAAGAAGGCGCCGAGCACGGGGATCTTGGAGAGACCGGGCAGGCCGTTCATCGCCTGACGCACGTCGTCCTGGACGAGGCCGGCGATCATCATCGAGCCGCCCGACGGCAGCTCCACGGTCGTGTCGGCCAGGCGCTTGCGGATGGAGATGATATTGGTCCCGAGCGAGGACCTGCCCGGCAGGTTCGGCTGGACGGAAACCGATCCCTCCGTCGTCGGTTCGGAAACGGAGGTGCGGACCTTCAGGCTGATGCGCCCGGCGGAGAGGACCACGGGCTGGAATTCCAGGCCGATGCCGTATTCGACCTTGCTGATCGTATAAGTCGTCTTGCCCGTCTGGTTGTCGAAGGACACGTTGGAATCGGCGCCGGTGACGATGTTGTACTCGCCGCCGACGCGGAAAGTAGCCTTTTCTCCCGAAACCGCCGTGAGGGTCGGTTCGGCAAGTGTCTTCATGACGCCCGTTTGCTCCATCGCGTTCAGGTAGGAGCTGATGGGCGAGGAACTGGAGGTGTTGCCGAGGAGCAGGCCCGAGCTGGACAGCGGCTTGCCGAGCCCAGTGAACGTATCGCTGATCGCCCCCCAGGAAATGCCGTTGGTGCTGCCTTCGGCGATCAGATTCATGCCGAGCTGCTTCATCACGTTGCGGCTGACCTCGGCCACGGTCACCTTCAGGCTGACCTGGTCCTCGCCGATGATCTGCAGTAGATTGATGATGGCGCTCTTCTGCCGGGTCTGGTCCGGGTTGTTGATGTCGACGCCGCCGACCGCGGCGCCGCCGGCGGCGGTCTGCGAGTACTGGCCGGTCGTCGCTTCGCCGCCGGTCACGAAAGCGGTCGCCAGTTGCACGGCGCGCGTCGCGTCGAGAGGCGTTTCGACCGTGCCCGACAGGACGACGTTGTCGTTGACCAGTTCGACCTTGATGTCGGAATCGGGAATGTACTTGCGCAGATACTCGTCCAGGCCCGTCACGTCGCGCTCGATGGTGAGATCGAGGGACGCGATCTGCTGGCCGTTGGCGCCGAAGACGAAGACGTTGGTCTGGCCGACCTGCTTGCCGAAGAGATAGATGCGGCGCGAGGTCCGGGTGACGGCGTCGGCGACGGTCGGGTTGGCGACCAGGATGTCGTAAGCGTCCTGGGGCAGGTCGACGACGATCGACTTGTTCAGGCCGAGCTTGATGTGCTGGCCCGTCGAGGGCGACGCGACGCGGGTGTAGCCGCTGCCCGCATCCATGTCCGCGGCGATCGCGGAAGGCGTGGGCGTCGAGGCGAGCAGGACGAGGGACGCCGTGCAGGCGGCCAGCCTGGCAAATGCCTCCCGGCGCGCGCCGGGGATGTTCTTTCGATGCGCCGTCATGATCGGCAAGTCCCTCTCTCGCATCATTTCTGTGCCGTCACTTCCGAAACTTCGCCGGATTTGATGAGGCGGACCGTTCCGCGGTGGCCGTTGCCGGAAACCAGGTAATCGGCCTCTTCCGTCGGCTTCTTCTGCGCATCCGCGACCGAGCGCAGCGCGAGCGTCAGGCGGTCCGCCATCTGCGCGGCGACGGTGATGATCTCGGACTGGAGCGGCGTCAGCTCGAGCGTGGCGGTAGCCCCGACCTTGGTCTTCTTGCCTTCCTCGTCCTCCTGGATCGTCTGGTCGATGGCCAGCACGCGGATGTTCTTCAGGATGGTATCGGTGATGAAACCGTTGGCGCCGACATTCGGCGTTTGCGAGCGACGCGTCATGATCACGTCGACGTGGTCATTGGGCAGGATGAAGCCGCCCGCCGAGGTCTCCGCCGAAATCTGCACCGCAACGGCGCGCATGCCGGAGGGCAGGATGGACGACATCAGGCTCTTGCCCTCGCCGACAAGCTTGGAGCGGCGCACCGGCTCGCCCTTGTACATGGCGATCCGCGCCACCTCGCCCTTGAGCTTGGAGATCGCGTCGGGGTTCTGCGCCTTGGTGATGTAGTTGTCGCCGATGGAGTCTGTCGGCCAGTCCTGCCAGCGCATCTGGTTGTCGAGCACGCCGCCGACTGGAACATCGTCGGTCAGCACCAGGACCTGCGAAATTGCGATGGAAGGCTTCGGAGCGGAGACGATGATGTGCGGCTTCTGGGCCGTCATATGCTTGGCGATATAGCCGGCGCCGCCCGCCGCGGCCACCGCGACCCCCAGAATAACCAGTCTGGATGCTGCCATCTCACTAACCTCGCCCAGGCACAAACAACCCTTGCCGGAGCGGACATTGCAGCGGGAATGGTCAAATTAAGGTTAATGACAGCCTTACAATCGTGATTAAGTAAAAGTTTACAGAAGGCGGCAATAGGCAGTCGGCAAGCGGCAATAGGCATTCGAGGAGAATTGCGGGTCGGCCGCGGGCTAGCGACTCTTCGACTGCCGATTGCCTATTGCCGACTGCCCTTATTGCCCCAGCGCCCATTGCACGAGCGGCGAATCCGGGAACGCCGCCAGGCCGCCGATGCCGAGAGCGATTCCGTAGGGGATGCCCTTCTGGTCCTCGGCGAAATGCCTGAGGAACATGTTCTCTCCCAGAAGCGTGTGGAATATGGACTTGCGGTAGCTGAGGACGAGCAGGGTCAGCAGACCGCCGACCATCGACGCATAAACCAGGTATTCCACCAATGGCACGCCGAGCCCCATCCAGACGGCGGTAGCGGCAAGCAGCTTGGCGTCGCCGCCGCCCATGCCGCCGATCGCGAAGAGGAAGAACGTGACGGCAAGCACGGCGGCTCCCGCTGCCAGATGAAGGCCGTATGCGCTCCAGTCCATGGCCGTCAGCGGCGCGACGATCGCGAATGTCGCGACCAGGACGATGGAAACGCGGTTGGCGATGGTCATTGACAGCATGTCGGAGACCGCGGCAAACGCCATACAGAACGGGAACACCACATATATCGCCGCTTGCAGCATGATCTGACCTTCCGTCGAGACGCGGGGCGAGCCTAGGATACGACGTTTAAGCCGTGGTGAATCCGGGCGGCAAAATTGCCGGCAGCGGCATCGGCCGCGCCGCGGGCAAAAAGGAAGGCCGCCCGGATCGTCCGATCCGGGCGGCCTTCGGCAAACTTCCAACCGTGCGCTTAGTTGGTGTTGGAGAGCACGGACGAGATGTGCGTGAACTTCTTGTTCAGCGCGTTGCCGAGGGCGCCGGCGCCGACGATGATCGCCAGGGCGATGAGGGCCGCGATCAGACCGTACTCGATGGCGGTCGCGCCGGATTCATCCTTGGCGAAGCGTGCAAGAATCTTGGACATGCGAGAGCTCCTTACTCCACTTGTTTACAGCACTTCCGTCAACGATTCTTCTCGGTGTTGATCGGATGGCCGGCAATCTACTTTTGAGCTCTTGCAAACGGCTTAACAAACAGCCTTACCGAAATCTTTCCGTTCCGCGCCTCGTCATTTGGTTAATCGACCGCTAAGCGCATTGTGCCAATTTGCTTTGCTTTTTCCGCAAACAACTCGCGAAAGCGCGGCCTATATAAAAGAAGAGTGGCGGAGCGGCGCTTAACCGATGGTTCACCAATATCGTTCATTTTCGCCGGAGATTTGCAAACTGCGGGAGACGGGCATGGCGCCGACCAAGAGGCAATCGATCGTCACAGTCGCCGGCGCGATGAAGGCGGGTCTGGGCGCTGCGATGGGCGCGGCGCTCCTGTCGACCGCAGCGTTCGCGGATACCGGCATCGGCGTCACCATGAACGAAGCGAAGGTCGTCAAGCTCGCCCGGCCGGCCGACACGATCATCATCGGCAATCCGGCGATCGCCGATGCCTCGGTGCAGGATTCCAAGACGATCGTGCTCACCGGCAAGGGCTTCGGCACGACGAACCTCGTGGTCCTCGATACGAGCGGCAGCCCGATCATCGACGAACAGGTCACCGTATCGCGCCACGACGCCTATTCGGTCCGCATCTACCGGCGCGCCGAGGTGCAGACGCTCTCCTGCACGCCCTATTGCGAGAGCGCCTACAAGAACGACGCCGAGAAGGCGTCCGAGCAGGAAATGAACGCGTCGCAATAGTCGCGGCGCGAATGGCGGCCGCAAACGAGGTTATCCGGCGGTAAACGGCCGGCTTTCAATCTTATCCAGCTTCAAAACGGGAACTCAATCGGTTGCGGCTATCCTGCGCCCGCTTTCTCGCAGGCAGGCGACAGGAAAAGCGATGATGAGCTCGAGGAACGACAGCCGTCCGCATGGTCCGGAGACGAAGCCTTCGCGGCCTTCGCTGCTGGCGCGTTTCGTGGGAAACCGCAAGGGAACCACGGTGATCGAGTTCGCGATGCTGGCCATTCCTTTCGCGCTGCTGGTGTTTGCGATCCTGGAAAGCTGCATTTCCTTCGCCGCGCAGCAATTGCTGGTGAACGCGACCGACGAGATCGCACGGCAAGTGCGCACGGGTCAGCTCAAGGCCGCCGATCTCGACGAGACGAAACTCCGCGACCTGATCTGCGCAAAGCTTTCCATCATGGTGGGCGACAATTGCCAGAGCGCGGACTACCTCGTCTTCGATCTGGAGAACTACAGCACGTTCGCCGCTGCGGCGCAGGTGCAGACCAAGAGGACCGCGAACGGAGACATCGACGCGACCGGATTCGCGGTCAACCCGGGCGGCCCGCTGACGAAGAACATGCTGCGCGTCTTCTACAAATGGCCGGTGATGACCGACTTCATGGCCAAGAGCATGTCGAATCTGCCGGGCGGCAAGAAGCTGCTCTTCGCAACCACCACCTGGCAGAACGAGCCATTCTAACCGGGATTCTGGCGGCAGGGTTTGGGACTTTGGGGGCGGGAATGTCGAGCACGACCGGGATCAGCGCATTGGCCAGATCATTCGGGGCAACCGTCAGTAGCCTTCTGAAGAGCCGCCGCGGCGTCGCCGCGATCGAGTTCGCGTTCATCGCGCCGGTGCTGCTCGTCCTCTATTTCATGACGATGGAAGTGTCGCAGGCCATCGAGACGAACAAGAAGGTGGGACGGGCCGCGAGCATGATCGCCGATCTGATCACGCAGCAGCCGAGCATTTCCAAGTCCGAAATCGACGCCATCATGCAGATCGGCAAGGCGACGATACAGCCGTACAATCGCTCCCAGCTTTCAGTCTATGCGACAGGCGTGACGATCTCGAACGACGCTTCGGCAAACGCCACCGTGGCGTGGTCGCGCAGGATGGTGAGCGGAGGCACGCCCGAGCCGGACTCCGACCTCACGCCCGGAAAAGCCATCGCCGTCCCGACAGAGCTGAGGATTCCGGGAACGTTCCTGGTGCGCGTGCAGACAAGGCTTGACTACCGGCCGCTCATCACCTGGACGGCGGATGCCAAGCAGACGCTCGGCCTGCTCTCCGCCTTCGACAACATCAACATGTCGGAACAATATTACCTTCGCCCCCGCATGAGCGACACCGTCAGCTGCGGCGACTGCTGAGGCGTCGCGCGCCGCCGGACGGATTGCCAATCCGCACCCGCAGTCATATCTCTGCAATCTGATCGAGCCGCAGCTTGCCGGGAGACAGATGGCGCGCGCATTTCTCTTCGTTCTGGATTCCTTCGGCATCGGCGGCGCGCCCGACGCCGGTCTCTTCGGCGACGCGGGGTCCGATACGTTCGGACATATCGCTTCCGCCTGCGCCAGAGGTGCGGGCAACCGCGACGGCTTGCGCCATGGACCTCTCGATCTGCCCAACATGCAGGCGCTTGGCCTCGGCCACGCCGCCGCCATCGCCGCCGGTGGCAAGCCCGCCAACGGCAATTCGCCGCGCGGATTCTACGGCTCGGCAAGAGAGGTCTCGAAGGGCAAGGACACGCCTTCGGGCCATTGGGAGATCGCGGGCGTCCCGGTCCCCTTCGAGTGGAGCTACTTCCCGGACAAGGTTCCGACCTTTCCCGAAGAACTGACCGACGCCATCATGCGCGAGGCCGGCCTTCCCGGCATCCTCGGCAACTGCCATGCCTCGGGCACCGAAATCATCGCTCAGTTGGGCGAAGAGCATATCCGTACGGGAAAGCCGATCTGCTACACCTCGGCCGATTCCGTGTTCCAGATCGCGGCGCACGAGACGCATTTCGGCCTGGAGCGGCTCTATGAGCTGTGCGCCATCGTGCGCCGGCTGGTCGATCCGCTGAACATCTGCCGGGTCATCGCGCGACCTTTCGTCGGCGAGACGAGCGCGACGTTCGAGCGCACCGCCAACCGGCGCGACTACGCCGTGCCGCCGCCGGAGCCGACGCTGCTCGACCGCCTGACCGATGCCGGCAGGCAGGTGATCGGCATCGGCAAGATCGGCGATATCTTCGCGCATCGGGGAGTAAGCGAGGTGCGCAAGGGCGCCGGCAACATGGCGCTCTTCGATGCCGCGCTCGGCGCGATGGACGACGCGAAGCCGGGCGACCTCGTCTTTGCGAACTTCGTCGACTTCGACATGCTCTATGGCCATCGCAGGGACATTCCCGGTTACGCCGCGGCGCTGGAAGCCTTCGATCGCCGGCTGCCGGAGGCGCTGGCTCGGCTGAAGGAGAGTGACCTGCTGATCCTCACCGCCGACCACGGCTGCGACCCCTCCTGGAAAGGCACGGACCATACGCGCGAACAGGTGCCCGTCATCGGCACCGGACCGGGGCTGGCAAACACCTCCATTGGCGTCCGCGCGAGTTATGCCGATATCGGCGAGACCGTCGCCGAGCATCTCGGCATCCCGGCCGGACGGCACGGCACTTCATTTCATCCCGTGCTCGCCCGCGCCGATGCCTGAGCTTCCCGAGGTAGAGACCGTCCGGCGCGGCCTCGAGCCGGTCATGGAGGACGCCACCATCCGGGCCGTCCATATCGGCCGTCCGGATCTGCGCTTCCCCTTTCCGCCGCGTTTCGCCGAGCGGCTCACCGGACGGCGGATCGCCGGGCTCGGCAGGCGAGCCAAGTATCTCCTCGTCCATCTCGATGACGGCCTGGCGCTGATCGCGCATATGGGCATGTCCGGCTCGTTCCGGATCGAGAACGGCGCGGGCGTGAAAACACCCGGCGAATTCCACTATCCACGCTCGAAGGACATCTGCCACGACCATGTCCGCTTCGATCTCGAACGCGGCAACGGCGAGAGCGCAAGCGTGGTCTTCAACGATCCGAGACGGTTCGGCTTCATGCTGTTCGCGGAACCGGGCGAACTCGAAAGCCATCCGCTTCTCGCCGGGCTCGGCGCGGAGCCGACCGGTAATGCGCTCGACGGCAAGCTCCTGTCCGACCTGCTGCGCGACCGGCAGGCGCCGCTCAAGGCGGCGCTGATGGACCAGCGCGTGATCGCCGGCCTCGGCAACATCTATGTCTGCGAGGCGCTCTGGCGCGCCGGGCTCTCG